>DATMBW010000453.1:0-2860 GCA_035559095.1 Ramlibacter sp. | reverse complement strand
CGCTGGCGGCCGGTCCCGATGGCCTTCGAGACATCCGCAGCATCGTTGCGCAGGCGCCAGCGCACCTGCTGCCCGGGGGCTGGCTGCTGCTGGAGCATGGCTGGAACCAGGCCGAGGCTGTTCGCGGCCTGCTCGCCGCCGCCGGCCTGCGGCAGGTGTCTACCCGGTGCGACCTTGCGGGAATTGAGCGCTGCACCGGCGGCACGTGGAGTGACCTGGGATAATCGGTGCAACATTTACCGGGCTGAAGGCCCTGCAAGGAGATTTCATGAGCGACGTTCAGCAACGCATCGAGCAACTCGTCAAGAACAGCGACGTGGTGCTCTTCATGAAGGGCGACGCCAGCTTTCCCCAATGCGGTTTCTCGGGCCGCGCCATCCAGATTCTCAAGGCCTGCGGCATCGACACCAGCCACGTGAAAACGGTGAACGTGCTGGAGGACGAGGAAATCCGCCAGGGCATCAAGGAATACAGCAACTGGCCGACCATTCCGCAGCTGTACGTCAAGGGCGAATTCGTCGGCGGCTCCGACATCATGATGGAGATGTACCAAAGCGGCGAGCTGCAGCAGGTGCTGGGCACCCCTACCCCTTAAATCACAACAACAAGGACGCGCCGCCGCCGGCGGCGCGTTTCGGTCCGGAGCGTAGCGGTATCTCGGATACCGTCGGCAATTGCTGACACCGGTTCGAGGTCACCGTGCTATTTGATTGAACTCCGGCTCGGCCTATGCTCGAATCAGGACGCAAGTCCTGACAAGGAGTGGCCGATGGAATCACGCAGTCTCGTTCCTCATCAGTCTTCTTCGTTCAAACTGCCGATCGCCAATTTGCGCAACGTGTTTCGCACCGACGACGTGGAGCGAAAACTGGCGAAACTCCCCGGCAGGGACCATGAAAACCTGCGCAACACGTACGAGCGCATGCTCGAACGCGGACCCGGGCGGTTCCATGTCAAACCCAGCGGGGTACCGGACATGGCCGCCCTTTACGAGCAGTTGCCCAATTTCACCGGCGCGCTGGACGACGTGAAGCGCCATGTGGCGCTCGCGCAGGACTGTCGCGACGGGCTGGAAGTGACGCCGATGCTCCTGTTGGGCCCACCCGGTATCGGCAAGACGCATTTCGCGCGCAGGCTGGCCGATCTGCTGGGCACGGGGATGAGCCTGGTGCCCATGAGTTCGATGACGGCCGGCTGGCTGCTCTCGGGTGCATCGTCGCAGTGGAAAGGCGCCAAGCCCGGTAAGGTGTTCGAAGCCCTCGTGGAGGGCCAATATGCCAATCCCGTGATCGTCGTGGACGAGATCGACAAGGCCAGCGCCGATGCCCAGTACGACCCGCTGGGCGCCTTGTACAACCTGCTCGAACATGACACGGCAGCGGTTTTCATGGACGAGTTCGCGGAGGTCGCCATCGACGCGAGCCAGGTGATCTGGATCGTGACGGCCAACGACGACCGCTCGATCCCCGAACCCATCCTCAACCGCATGAACGTGTTCGAGATCGAGGCGCCCTCGCCCCCCGAGGCGCGCCGGATCGCGCGCCACCTGTACGTTGCGATCCGCGCCGAACACGGCTGGGGCGGCAGGTTCGAAGCCGAGCCCTCGGACGATCTTCTGGACCATCTGGCGGAACTGGCGCCGCGCGATATGCGGCGCGCGCTCATGACCGGGTTCGGCAACGCGCGGCTGCAAGAGCGCGCCGAGATCGCCCCGCAGGACCTGCCCAGGCCGGGCGCCACGAAGGGCAAGCTGGGCTTCCTGCAGTAGGTTGTTGTCGGCCCTAGTTGGGGCCGCTGGGCGCCTTGTCGGCGGGCCGGGTCGGGTCCGTCGTCTTGTCGATCGGCGGCAGGTCATGGAAGTCCCAGGCCTTGCCGGCAGCGAGCACGGCATTGGGATACTGCGGTTTGCCGCGGCTGCCGTTGTAGCGTCCCAGCGCCATGAACAGGTCCCCGCGCTCGCGGTCGATGTAGTGCCGCAGGATCACGCAGCCGAAGCGCAGGTTGGTCTGCATGTGGAACAGCTTGCCCACGTCGCCGTCGCCGATCACGCGCGTCCAGAACGGCATCACCTGCATGTAACCACGGGCTCCGGCGTTGCTCACGGCGAACTTCCGGAAGTTGCTCTCGACCTGGATCAGGCCAAGCACCAGGCCTGTGTCCAGGCCGGCCCGCCGGCTTTCGTACCACACGGTCTGCAGGAACTCCTTGCGCTCCAGCCATTCGGTCTTGCGCCGCCTCAGCTGGCCGCTCATGGCACCCAGCCAGCGCAGATAGGCCAAGCGCGCTTCCACGTCCCGGAATTCGGGGATCGGCGGCGCCGAATTGGCGACCGCGGAGCTGAGCGCCGTGCGCACCGAGTCGGCCAGCGGCTCCTCGACCTGGGCGCCCGCCTGCGCCCGCCGCGAAAACCACACCAGCCCCAGGCCGGCCGTCGCGGCCCTCAGGCAATCCCGGCGGTTCATCACTTGGCGAGCCGGTCCTTGATGAAGGCCAGCACTTCACCGGCCGGCACCTTGGTGGCTGCGGCATCCCGGCGGTGTTGGTACTCGAGTTGACCCGATTGGAGTCCCCGCTCCGAGATCACCACCCGGTGCGGCACGCCGATCAGCTCCCAGTCCGCGAACATGGCGCCCGGGCGTTCGCCGCGGTCGTCCAGCATCACGTCCACGCCGCTTGCGTGCAACGCGTCGTGCAGTTTTTCGGCCGCGGCCCTGACCTCGGCGCTGCGGTCCATGCCGATCGGGCAGAGCACCACCGTGAAAGGCGCGATCGCATCGGGCCAGATGATCCCGCGCTCGTCGTGGTTCTGTTCGATCGCCGCGGCGGGCAGCCGCGTGATGCCGATGCCGTAGCAGCCCAT
>DATMBW010000452.1:0-12070 GCA_035559095.1 Ramlibacter sp. | reverse complement strand
AGGGACGCCCCCATGTCCTTCAGGGCCTGAACCGAGGCGGGATCGACCGCGTTGGCCGCCGCGGCAGCAGCTCCCTGAGCGGTCTGCGCGTGGGCGCCGGGAGCCGCGAGCAAAAGGGCGAGCATTGCGCGGGCAAGCAAGTGACGTTGCATGGTTATCTCCCGGTGATGTCATCAGCATGACTTTCGGGTCTTCGGCACTCTAGGCGGACCAAGTCAACCGGGCTAGGGGCCCTAGACCCCATATCAGCGTCGGACGCGGCCGACACGGCAAGTGCAGCGTCGAGCTTCAGTGTGCAGGCCCGTCTCTCACGAACTCGCCGGTGATCGCCGCCTCGACAGAAGTTGTCCTACGCCGGCTGGCGAATAGCTCCTACAGACAACTGAGCTTGAGTCGTTAGCATATTGCAACGCACCATTGCTACCGGTTACACCTTTGACCACGACCTTGCACTCGGGTCATTGCCATGTCATACACCGTGTCTAAGATCAGTTGACCAGCGCCCAATACCCCCAACACCGAGAGAGATAACAGCGAGGACCCCCATGACGTCTGCCGACTTCCGTGTCGAGAGCAATCATCCCATCGCCGGCCGCCTGTTGCCGGTTTCCGGTTCACAAGAGTATTTTTTCAGCAACCGCGCCCTGGCCGTGGCCATGGCCGCCAAGAGCGTCACCAAGCCCTCGGGCCAGGAAATCCGCGTGGTGCATGTGCCCACGGGTGAGGTGGTTTTCAGGAAAGCCGGGTCCGGCCGCGCCGAGTTCAACGACGAGTAACGACAGAGTCGAGGATACCGCTGGCCGGCTCAGCTCGGCCGTGAACGCAGCGTCCGGCTGAGCAGGATCACCGGCAGCAAGCCCACCAGCACCAGTGCCAGCGACGGCAGGGCGGCTTCGCCCAGCCGCTCGTCGCGCGCCAGCTGGTAGGCCACGACCGCCAAGGTGTCCGTATTGAACGGCCGAAGCACCAGCGTGGCCGGCAGCTCCTTCATCACGTCGACGAACACCAGCAGCGCCGCCGCCGTCGTGGATCGCCTGAGCAGCGGCCAATGGACCCTGGCCAATAGCCCGAAGCCGCCCGTTCCCAGCATCCGCGCGCTGTCGTCGAAGCTGCCTGGAATGCGCGAATAGCCGCTTTGCACCGACTGCAACGCGACCGACACAAAACGCACGAGATAGGCCCACACCACGCCCAGCACGGTGGCGGTGACCCAACCGGCCATACCGGCACGCGGAGCCGCCTCCTGCAGCCAGCCCACAGGCAGCAACAAGCCGACCACGATCACAGCGCCGGGCACGGCGTAGCCCAGCGCCGCCAGCTGCACGACGCCTCGCGTCACCTTGTCCGGCGCGCGCCGCAGGCTGAAGGCCATCAGCAAGGCGATGGCGACGGCGGCCATGGCGCTGATGGCGCCGAGCCGGATGCTGTTGAATCCCCACTGCATGAAGCGGTCCCAGGGCAGGACCGACCAGTCGGCAGCCAGCGGGCGCAGCATGAACAGCACGGGCAGCACGAACCCCAGCAGCACGGGCAGGCCGCACAACGTCCAGACGAGCAGCCGCTGGCCGCCACGCAGCGCCGTGGGCTGTGCATCAGCCGAACCCGCGCGAGCGCCCCGCGCGGCAAAACGCAGGCGTCGCTGGGCGCGCCGCTCCAGGGCAAGCAACAGTGCCACCACCAGCAGCAGCAGCGTGGCCAGCTGCGCCGCCGCGATACGGTTGTCCATGGCCAGCCACGCCTTGTAGATCCCGGTGGTGAACGTCTGGACGCCGAAGTAGCTGGACACGCCGAAATCGGCCAGCGTTTCCATCAGGGCCAGGGCCACCCCGGCGGCGATGGCCGGGCGCGCCAGCGGCAACGCGACCCGGCGCACGCGCCGGCGCAGCGGCGCGCCGAGCAGTCTTGCCGCCTCCATCAGGTGGCCGGCACGCTCGCTCAGGGCGGTGCGCGCCAGCAGGTACACGTAGGGATAGAGCGAGAAGATGAACACCAGGGCCGCGCCGCCCAGGCTGCGCACTTCGGGGAACACGCGGCCCCGCAGAGAGAAGCTGTCGCGCAGCCAGGACTGCAGCGGCCCGCTGAACTGCAGGTAGTCGGTGTATGCGTAGGCAACGACGTAGGCAGGCATGGCCAGCGGCAGCAACAGGGCCCATTCGAAAGTGCGCCGGCCGGGAAAGTCGAACAGGGTCACGGCCGCGGCTGTGGCGCCGCCCACCAGCGCAACGCCCGCGCCCACGATGACGCACAAGCCCAGGCTGGTCCAGACATAGCCAGGCAGGACCGTGCGCGCCATCTCTGCCAGCACCTGCGCGCTGTGCCCGTTCCATTGCAGCCAGGACGCCCCCAGCGCCAGCACGGGCAGGATGAGCAAAGAAGCCAGCAGCAGCAGTAGAAGGTCTTGGAGCCGGCGTGCGGCCATGGCAGGGCGCTTGGGAAAGCCAATTGATGCAAATGAGAATTGTAAGCATCTACAATGGCACTCATGTTTGTCGAGGTCAAGAACCTGCGCGTGCAGTATCCGGACCGGCCCCAACCCGCGGTCGAGGAGGTCTCGTTCGGGCTGCGCGCTGGCGACATCGGCGTGCTGATCGGTCCATCCGGCTGCGGCAAGACCACCTTGCTGCGCGCGGTCGCGGGACTGGAGCGGGTGGCCGCCGGCGAGGTGCGCATTTCACGCGAGCTGGTGGGCAGCGACCGCGTCCATGTTCCGGCGGAAGCGCGGCGCATCGGCATGGTGTTTCAGGACTACGCGCTGTTCCCGCACATCGATGTCGGCCGCAACGTCGCCTTCGGCATCCACCAGCTGCCCAAGCCCGAGCGGGCCGCGCGTGTGGCGCAGGTGCTGGAACTGGTAGGGCTCGACGGCATCCAGCGCCGGTATCCGCATGAGCTCTCGGGCGGCCAGCAGCAGCGAGTGGCGCTGGCCCGCGCGATGGCGCCCAAGCCCCGGCTGCTGCTGCTCGATGAGCCCTTTTCCAACCTGGACGTCGACCTGCGCGAGCGGCTGGCCCACGAGATCCGCGGCATCCTGAAGGCCGCGCAGGCCACCGCCCTGTTCGTCACGCACGACCAGCTCGAGGCCTTCGCCATCGGCGACGTGATCGGCGTCATGCACGAGGGCAGGCTGCACCAGTGGGACGACGCGTACACGCTGTACCACCGGCCGGCCACGCGTTTCGTCGCCGACTTCATCGGGCATGGAGTGTTCGCCCCGGCCACCCTGCGCGAGGTGAACAATCAGGTGGTGGTGCAAACGCCGCTGGGCGAACTCACCGACATGGCCGAATGTCCCCTGCCCTGCGCCTTTACCGGAGGGCAGTGCGACGTGCTGCTGCGCGCCGACGACATCATTCACGACGACGATGCCCCGGTCAAGGCGGAGATCGTGCGCAAGGCTTTCCGCGGTTCCGAGTTTCTCTACACGCTGCGGCTGCCTGGCGGCCAGATCGTGATGGCGCATGTGCCCAGCCACCACGACCACAAGATCGGCGAGTGGATCGGCATCCGCGCCGACGTCGATCACGTGGTGACGTTCAACCGCACCTGCCCGATCAACGGCAATGGGCTGTGCCAGCTGCCGTGCGAACACGTGCGCGCCGACGTCCCTGCGATGGCTTCAGATCTGGCGCAAGGCGTCGACCGCTGAGCGCAAGTCCCGCGCCCAGGCGCGGCGGTCGCGTCCCCGCGCTGGCTGCGGCTCACCGTAGTGCACGACCGCCGTCACGGCGGGCGCGGTCAAGGTCCGCCAGACCGATGCGACCAGCGTGTCGTCATCGACGTAGCAGGGCGCCAGGCTGGTGACGCGGCTTTCCGTGTCAAGGAAGCTCAGCGCCACGGGCTGAACGGGCGCACCCGCGGAGATGGCTGCCTGGATCAGGTTGGCGTGGAACGGCAACAGGGCCAGTCCGTTGCTGGTCGTGCCCTCCGGAAAAACCGCCACGACCTCGCCGCGTTTCAGGCTCTCGGCCATGTGGTGCACCACGCGCATGGCATCCCGCCGCGATGCGCGCTCGATGTAGAGCGTGCCCGCGCCGCTGGCCAACGCGCCGATCAGGGGCCAGCGCCGCACATCGGCCTTGGACACGAATCGGCAATGGCGCGCCGCGTGCATGACCAGGATATCCAGCCAGGAGATATGGTTGGCCACCAGCAGCACCGGTCCGGCGACAGGGGGCCGTCCACGCAGTTCGAGATGGATGCCCAGCAGGGCCAGCATCTCGAGCGCCCAGGCCTGTACGCGCGCTTCCCGTTGCCGCTCGTTCAGGCGCGGAAAGCGCAGGAGGATGGTGGCAAGCCCGCCCACCGCATGGACCAGCGCCCGCACCAGCCTCCACGCGGCGCGCAGCGAATTCAGACCCGGTCCCAGCCTTCGTAGGCGATCTGGCCGGCCGCGATCGTGCATCGCACCCGGCCCGGCAGCTCGTAGCCCGAGAACGGCGTGTGCTTGCCCTGGCTGCGCAACGCGCCCTCGGTGACGATCCATTCGCCCTGCGGATCGAACACGCACACGTCGGCGACGCCGCCTTCGATGAGTTGTCCCGCGCTGGCTTGCAGCGTCCCGAGCGTCGGGCCCAGCACGCGCGCCGGCTCGCTGGTCAGCACCGCCAGAGCGCGCGTCAGGCCCAGGCCGCTTTCCTGGCTCCACTTGAGCGCCAGCGCCAGCAGCAGTTCAAGCCCCGTGGCGCCCGGCTCGGCTTCGGCGAACGGCAGGGTCTTGGCGTCTTCTCCCACCGGCGTGTGGTCGGACACGAGCGCGTCGATCGTCCCGTCGGCCAGGGCTTCGCGCAATGCCTCGCGGTCCCTTTGCTGCCGCAGAGGGGGATTGAGCCGCATGCGGCTGTCGAAGTAGCCGATGTCCACGTCGGTCAGGTGAAGCGAGTTGATGCTGACGTCGCAGGTCAAGGCAAGGCCTTCCTCCTTGGCACGGCGCACCAGTTCCACCCCCGACGCGCTGCTGAGGCGGCACACGTGCACCCGCGCGCCGGTTGCCCTCATGAGTTCGAAGATCGTGTGCAAGGCGATGGTCTCGGCGGCCACCGGCACGCCGGCGAGCCCGAGCCGGGTGGCCAGCGCGCCGCTGGCGGCGACACCCCGGCCAAGGTGCAGCTCCTGCGGCCGCAGCCAGACCGTGTAGCCATAGGTCGCCGCGTACTGCAGGGCGCGCTGCAACACCTGGGTGCTGGCCAGCGGCACCTCGGCCTGGCTGAACCCCACGCAGCCCGCCTCGGTGAGCTCCACCATCTCGGTCAGGGTTTCGCCTGCGAGGTTGCGCGTAAGCGATCCCAGCGGGAAGACCCGGGCCTGGTGCAGTTTCTCGGCACGGAACTTCAGCATCTCGACCAGGCCGGGTTCGTCCAGCACCGGATCGGTATCGGGCAGGCACACCAGGCTGGTCACGCCCCCGGCCACCGCCGCGGCCATCTCGCTTTCGAGCATGCCCTCGTGCTCGTGTCCCGGCTCGCGCAGGCGCACCGCCAGGTCCACCAGCCCCGGCGCGACGATGCAGCCCGTCGCGTCGATCACTTTGCTGGCCGAGAATCCGGGCGCGATGTGCTTGACGCCGAGCACGCGGCCGGCCGCCAGCGCGACGTCGCAGATCTCGTCGAAATTGGATGCCGGGTCGATGACGCGGCCGTTCTTGATGAGGATCTTCATGCCGGACTCCGCTGGGCCGCCCGGAGCCGTTGGTCTGCGTAGCGAACCAGGCGGAGGGCGGCAATGACGCTGCCTGGCTGTACAGCTGCGCGCACCACGCTGCGCAGCGTCGCCCCAAGGAGGGGGCAGTGAACGAACGTGAACGTGGGGATCATGCTTCTGTTCCCGCGACCATGCTCATGACGGCCATGCGCACCGCGATGCCGAACGTGACCTGCGGCAGGATGACGCTTTGTTCGCCGTCGACCACGGCCGAATCGATTTCCACGCCGCGATTGATCGGCCCCGGGTGCATGACGATCGCGTCGGGCCTGGCCAGCTGCAGCTTCTCGCGCGTCAGGCCGAAGCTCTTGAAGTACTCCTGCGAAGACGGCAGCAGCGCCCCGCTCATGCGCTCGTTCTGCAGGCGCAGCATGATGATCACGTCGCAGCCCTTGATGCCTTCCTCCAGCCTGTGGCACACGCGCACGCCCATCGGCGCCATGTCCGAGGGCACCAGGGTTTTCGGTCCGACCACGCGCACTTCGGCGCATCCAAGCGTCGTGAGCGCGTGGATGTCCGAGCGCGCCACGCGAGAGTGCAGCACGTCGCCCACGATGGCCACGGTGAGGTTGGAAAAATCCTTCTTGTAGTGCCGGATCGTGTACATGTCCAGCAGGCCCTGGGTGGGGTGGGCGTGGCGGCCGTCGCCGGCGTTGATCACGTGCACGTGCGGCGCCACATGCTGGGCGATCAGGTAGGGCGCCCCCGACTCGCTGTGCCGCACGACGAACAGGTCGGCCGCCATGGCGGACAGGTTGGCGATGGTGTCCAGCAGCGATTCGCCCTTGGAGGCGGACGAGCGCGCGATGTCCAGGTTGATCACATCGGCCGACAGGCGCGTCGCGGCGATCTCGAAGGTGGTGCGCGTGCGCGTCGAATTCTCGAAGAACAGGTTGAACACGCTCTTGCCGCGCAGCAGCGGCACCTTCTTGACCTCGCGGTGGCTGACGCTGACGAAGCTCGCCGCCGTGTCCAGGATGCGGGTGATGATGTCGCGCGGCAGCCCTTCCACCGTCAGCAGGTGGACGAGTTCGCCGTTCTTGTTGAGTTGAGGGTTTCTTTTATAGAGCATGCCACTTCTCCATGACAGGGCGCGTCCGCAGCGGCGCATCAATTCGCGCGGCGCCGAAGACGCTTCGGGGGTGGGCAACGGGTTCGCTCATGCACCTTGCCCTTCCACTTTGAAGCTGAACTTGCCGGCGTCGTCGCGCGCGAGTTCCAGCGACTGCGTGGCCGGCAGCACGACGCGGGCGGCTGCGTAATCGGCCTGCACCGGCAGCTCGCGGCCGCCCCGGTCCACCAGCACCGCCAGCTTCACGCTGGCGGGACGCCCGTAGTCGAACAGCTCGTTGAGCACGGCACGGATGGTGCGCCCGGTGTACAGCACGTCGTCCAGCAGGATGATGTGCGAATCGTTGACGTCGAAGCCCAGCTGCGTCTGCTGGCCCGCGCCGGCGAGGCCCCGCTTGGCGAAATCGTCGCGGTGCATGACCGAGGAAATCACCCCCGCATTGCCCGGCAGGCCCATGTCGCGATGCAGGCGCTCGGCCAGCCAGGCTCCACCCGAAGTGATGCCCACCAGCTGCGTCTGGTGCACGCGCAGTTGCTGCACGCCGCGCAGAAGCTCGCGGTAGAGCGCTTCCGCGTCCAGGACCAGCTTGCTCATAGGAAACCTCCACGCTGCACTCTCATGGCAGACTCCTCAGGAACTGTTCGAGAATCACGCAGGCGGCGCCCGCGTCCGGGTCGATCGCGCCGGCTGCCAGCGCTTCCGTGGTGCTGTAGCGTTCGTCGACTTCGAACACCGGCAGCTTCAACCGGCCGCGCAGTTCGCGCGCGAATTTTCTTGCGCGGACCGTATTGTCGTGGCTGGCACCATCAGGGTGAAAAGGTACGCCCACGACCAGGGCGTCGGGACGCCATTCCCGCACGGTGGCTTCGACCGCGGCCAGTTGCGCCGCTCCCTGCGCCTTGATCGTGGCCTGCGGCGTCGCCGTGCGCAGCAGGCGGTTGCCGACGGCGACACCGGTGCGCTTGATGCCGAAATCTAAAGCGAGAAAAGTTTGGAAGTGGGAAGGGACGTCGAGCACTTCGGTGCTCATGCCGCCGCCTCAACAAGACAAGCCATTTCGCGGTGCCCGTGCGTCGGCGACTCGCACCTCGTCCCGCGCCTCATGCGTGCCCCGCTCCGGACGAAAGCATCCAGGCTTGAAGGCCCAGCAGCGACAGCGCCTTGTCGTAGCGCTGCTCCACCGGCGTGTCGAAGATCACGGCCAGGTCCGCGCCGACGGTGAGCCAGCTGTTCTCGGCGATTTCCGATTCGAGCTGCCCCTCGCCCCAGGCCGAATAGCCCAGGGACACGAGCACCTTGCGCGGACCGGCGCCGGTGGACAGGGCCTCGAGCACGTCCTTGGATGTGGTCATCTCCAGCCCGCCGGGAATCGTCATGGTCGAGGCATAGACCGGCTCGTTGGGCGCGGCACCGGCGGCGTAGACAGCCTCGTGCAGCACGAATCCGCGTTCGGTCTGCACTGGTCCGCCCTGGAACACCGGCGTGCCCGCCAGGTCGTCGCGGCCCAGCGGCAGTTCGACCTTGTCGAACAGGTGGCGCAGGTTGATGTCGCTGGGCTTGTTGATCACCAGGCCCAGCGCGCCGCGCGCGCTGTGCTCGCACAGGTAGACCACGCTCCTGGCGAAGGCCTCGTCCTCCATGCCCGGCATCGCGATGAGGAAATGATGCGTCAGGTTGATCGAGATTGCATCGGCAGGCATGGCGCTGATTTTAGCTCCGTGCGAGGGGTTGCGCCCGGTCCCGGGCGGCGCACGGGCAAGCCCTTGCGCGAGATCAGGCGCTGATCTCGGCCGTGCTGTAGTGCTTGATCAGGCTCAGCAGCTCTTCTTCCGAGTACGGCTTGCCGAGGTAATGGTCCACGCCGAGTTCCTTGGCATGCTCGCGGTGCTTTTCCGCGATGCGCGAGGTGATCATGATGATCGGCAGTTTCGCCAACCGCGCATCGCCCCGTATGTTGCGCGCCAGGTCGAACCCGTCCATGCGCGGCATCTCGATGTCGGACAGCACGACGGCGGGCTTTTCCTCGGCCAGCCGCTCGAGCGCCTGCAGCCCATCGGCGGCGAGCGACACGCGGTAGCCTTCGCGCTGCAGCAGCCGCTGTGTCACGCGGCGCACCGTGATCGAGTCGTCGACCACCAGGATCAGCGGGATCTGCGCGGCAGCCGGCGCGCCAGGTTCGCCCTCCAGCTGGCCCCCTGCGGCGCTGTGCTCCAGCACCTCGGGTTGGGCGTGGTCGGCGCTGAGCTGCCGGGCCTGCTCGCCGTACACCGTCGTCAGGGCCACCGGGTTGTAGATCAGGACCACGGCGCCGGAGGCCAGCACCGTCATTCCGGCCAGGCCGGGCAGGCGCGCGAGCTGCGGCCCGAGGTTCTTCACCACCACTTCCTGGTTGCCCAGGATTTCGTCGACGTGCACGGCGATGCGCTGGGCGGCGCTGCGGAACACCACCACCGGGAGTGTCTTGGTCGGGGCCTGGGTACTGCGCTGCGAAGCCTGCAGCAAGGCGCCCGACCAGTAGAACGGCAACTGTTCCCCACCGAAATCGTAGAACCCGGTGTTGTAGGCCTGCTGCACTTCCTTGGCGGTGGCACGCCGCACGAGTTCCACCAGGTTGGCCGGCACGCCGATCGAGAGGCTGCCGCAACGGACCATCACCACCTGGGTCACGGCGGTAGTCAGCGGCAGCACCATCTTGAAGTTGCTTCCCTGGCCGGTCACGCTCGTCGTTTCGATGCGGCCGCCCAACGCGTTCACTTCGGAGCGCACCACGTCCATTCCGATGCCGCGGCCGGCCAGCTCGGTCACCTGGTCTGCCGTGGAGAAGCCCGGCAGGAAGATCAGGTTGGCCGCCTCCTGATCGCTCATCTCCTGGTCGGGGCCAAGCAAGCCCTGCTGCAGGGCTCGCTGGCGAATGCGCGACAGGTCCAGTCCAGCGCCGTCGTCGTGGAACTCCACCGACACGTCATTGCCTTCGTGATGCAGCCCGATCAGGACGGTGCCGGTCGGATCCTTGCCGGCCGCGGCGCGGGCGGCCGGATCCTCGATGCCATGGGCTACGCAGTTGCGCAACAGATGCTCGAACGCCGGCGTCATGCGATCGAGCACGCCGCGGTCCATTTCGATCGAACCGCCCGTGATGTCCAGCTTGACCTGCTTGCCGGTTTCCTTCGAAGCCAACCGGATCACGCGGTACAGGCGGTCGGCGATGGCCTCGAACTCCACCATGCGGGTTCGCAGCAGGTCGCGCTGCAGCTCGCGGGTCTGACGGGCCTGCGCGATCAGGTCATCTTCAGTCGATTCCACCGTGCGTTGCAGGTTGCGCTGCACCGTGGCGACGTCGTTGACCGACTCGGCCATCATGCGCGTGAGTTCCTGCACCCGGGTGAACCGGTCGAACTCCAGCGGATCGAAACCCGCCGCCGAATCCTTGGCCTGGGCCAGCCTGGACTGCATCTGCGATTCGGCCTGCAGCTCGATATCGCGCAACTGCGCGCGCAGGCGGTCCAGGTTGCCGGTGAGGTCCACCAGCGAACTGCGCAGCTGGCCCAATTCGGCCTCCAGCCGCGAGCGCGTGATCATTACCTCGCCGGCCTGGTTGACCAGCCGGTCCAGCAACTGGGAGCGCACGCGCACCGCCTGGTTCGCCGCGGCGCGCTGCGGCGCCAGGTTGGTGACCACCGGCCGGGCCAGCAGCGCTCGCTGGGATGCAGGTTCGGCGCGGTCGGCCGGCTGGGAACCCGCGCCCTGCCCGTCCGCCGCAGCGGCGATGCGATCCTCGGCGCCGCTCCCCGGCGCAAGGGTGGCGGCCTCGTCGGCGGCCGCAACCGCGGGCATGCCGCCGCTCGCGCGCAGGGCGTCCCAGACGGCCTGCATTCCGTCGAAGCGCTGCAGCAGGTCTTCCAGGTCGGCGACGGCCGGTGCGTCCGAACCGAGGTACTCGACCTCCGACTCCATGCGGTGGGCCAATTCTCCCAACCGCAACGCGCCGGCGAGGCGGGCACTGCCCTTGAGCGTATGCAGGGCCCGCAGCGCCGCGTCGCGGGCGCTGCGGTTTTCCGGCCTGGCGGTCCATTGCCGCAGCGCGCCGCCGAGTTGGGGCATGAGTTCCGCCGCTTCTTCCTCGAAGATCGCGAACAGGTCGGGGTCGATGGCGTCGACAAGGTCTATGTCGGCCTCATCAGGTGTGGCGCCTGCGCGTGCCGCGCCACGCCCAGCCGGGGTCGGCGCAGCCGCGATCGCGGCGGCAGCTACCGGCGAGGGCCGATGCGAGGCCGCGGGCGCCGCCGTGAACGCGCGAGGCGCCGCAGGCTGCACGTCCGGCACCACGGCGGGTGGCGGCTCAGCCGGCGTTTGCGGCTCGAGGTCGGCAAAATCGCTGAAGGGCTCGTCCACGGGCCAGTCGTCGCGCTGAGGAATGTCGATCTGCTTGAGGGCCATCAGGCGCTCGATCACGCCGGCGTCCGGTTCCTTGAGGAAGCCCGCGGCGAACTGGTGCAGGAGCCGCCGGATTTCCTCGGCCGCGTCGATGAAGGCATTGCCGTGCAGCGGCGTGCCGTACGCCAGCGACTGGGTATGCAGCATCGTGCTTTCCAGCGCCCGGGCAATGTCGGAGAGGGCATGGAAACCCACGGTGGCGGAGCTGCCCGCCAGCGCATGGGCCAGGCCGGCGGTGGAGTCCGGCAACGGCTTGTTCAGCTCCAGCGACCACTCGGCCACCTCGGTGGCCAACCGGCGCGACCATTCGTCGGCCTCGTTGAGGTAGACGTTGTAAAGCGGAATGCCGATGCGCAACGACCCGATCACCTTGACCTGATCGTCCGCCGATTCAACCGCCTCGAGCATTTCCGCAGGCTCCGGCGCGCCGGGCTGCGCCGCAGGCCGGACACTGGCCGACGCGGGCTCGGGCGGGGCCGGCTCGAATTCGGACAGGTCGATGATCAGGTCGGCCTCGGGTTGCGCAGCGATCCCGTCGCTTGCATCGAGCGCCGCCGGCACTGTGTCCGGTGCGGGGGCGAGGTTGTCCAGGTCGATGTCCCCGATTGCCAGGTGCAGGTCGAGCGCTGCCGATGGATCCGGTTGGGCAACAGCGGGCTCGATCTCCAAATCGAAATCGGGCGGCAATTCGCCAGCCGGCTGTTCAGCTGCCTCGTGCGTTGCGCGGGCAACGTCTCCGGCACCGGCGTGTTCGGCCTGGGGCAACAGCGGCGCTTCGGCCGCGGGTTCTTCGAACTGCACGCCGAAGAATTCGGACATGAGGGGTTGGAGCGGCACCTCATCGACGGCAACCGCTTCGTCAGTCAT
>DATMBW010000451.1:0-19159 GCA_035559095.1 Ramlibacter sp. | reverse complement strand
TCCGGCGCCCGATGTCGCCTAGGAGTCTGGAGCCAGGCTCCTAGGCTACCACCGTGACGCGCACGTCCCCGTCCTTGCGCACCACTTCGATCCCGACGTTGCGTTCATAGCGCTGCAGTAGCAGGTCGGCGCTCGGCCCGGGCGCGCCCAGCCGGGTGATCCTGATCCAGTCGATGAAGGGCGGCAGGCGGGGCGTGCGCAAGGTGATTTCGGACTGGCCCGCGTCGATGTCCAGCCCGAGGCACGCCTGCAGCATGCCGAACACGGCGGCGGCGGCCCAGGCCTGCGGCGAGCACGCGACCGGGTACAGGGTGGGTCCCGCGCCGGAGCGCCGCGGGAAGCCGCAGAACAATTCCGGCAGCCGGTGCGCGTCGAAGTGCAAGCTCGCGTCGAAGGTGCTCGACAGCAGTTGCATCGCGCTCTCGGTGCGGCCGTAGCGCGCCATGCCCGCCGCGATCAAGGCGTTGTCGTGCGGCCAGATCGACCCGTTGTGGTAGGACATCGGGTTGTAGCGCGCCGCGCCCGCGGGGATCGTGCGAATGCCCCAGCCGCTGAAAAACGCATGGCCCATCAGCGCATCGATGACGCGCTGCGCGTGTTCCGGCGACGCGATCCCGCTCCACAGGGCATGCCCGGCGTTCGACGACGCGACCTTGCACTGCCGCTTGCCGCCGTCCAGCGCGATGGCATAGCTGCCGATTTCCTCGCACCAGAAGGCGCTCACGAATCGCTGGCGCAGCTGCTGCGCCTGTTGCAACAGCTCCTGCGCCAGCTGCGGCTCGTCCATCAGGCGCGCCAGCTCGCCGGCAGCCAGCTTCCCCGCGTACACATAACCCTGCACTTCGCACAACGCGATCGGCGCCTGCGCCAGCCGGCCGTCGCGATGGAAGACCGAGTCGCCCGAGTCCTTCCATCCCTGCTGCACCAGCCCTTCGTCGCTGCGGCGCGAATATTCGACGAAACCATCGCCGTCGGCGTCGCCCCACTGGTCGATCCATTGCAGGGCCATGCGGATGTTGGGCCAGATGCTGCGGATCAGCTCGAGGTCGCCGGTGCGCCGGTGGTAGGCGGCCGCCAGCACCAGGAACAGCGGCGTCGAATCCACTGAGCCGAAGTAGCGCCCGAACGGGATCTCGCGCGTCAGGGCCATCTCCCCGTGCCGCGCCTCGTGCAGGATCTTGCCCGGCTCGGCGTCGTTCTGGGGGTCGAGCTCGGTGGCCTGGTTGGCCGCCAGGTAGGTGAGCACGCCGCGCGCCAGCGAGGGGTCCACCCACAGGTATTCGAGCGCCGTGATGATGCCGTCGCGGCCGAAGGTCGTGGAAAACCACGGCACGCCCGCATAGGGATACGGCCCGGTGGGCAGCATCGTGGTGAGCATCGACAGGTCGGACACCGACCGGTCCAGCCACAGGTTGACCAGCGGGTTCGATGTCACCACCGTGCAGTGGCCTCCCAGCCAGGCCCGGCGCGCCGAGTTGTTGTCGCTCAGCGCCATTTCATAAGAGATGCGCGGCTGCGGCGGCTCATCGTCGCATTCGCACACCACCGTGCAGTAGAGATGGTGCGCGGTGCCCGGCTCCAGCTCCAGCTCGAAGGACGCCCGCCCCGCGTCGACCGCGCTGGGCGCGGGCTCGAAATGGATCCGCGTGCGGCGCAGGTGCCGGTCCAGGCCGAGGTAGGGCAGCACCACGCCATGCGCGACGAACTCGGGCTTGAGCCGGTCGCCGCGCCGCTCCCGCTTCATGCCGCGCACCTCGAACAGGTCCACGAAATCGGCGTCGAACGTGAATTCCATCCTCACGCCGATGCGCTCCGTGCCGTGGTGCGTCACGCGGATGTGCTCGTAGCATGCGCCGCGCCACAGCAGCTTGGCGCGAAAGATGTGCAGTGTGCCCTTGGCCAGGGCCTCGCGGCCGTCCCTGGCGGGCAGGTCCGGATTCATCAGGTCGATCACCAGCAGGCTGTTGGACTCCTCGACCGACGAGCCCAGGTGCAACGGACGGGCGCCTTCGATCAGGAGCTCCTGGTGCGACAGGAACCGCGTGTCGTTGTGGTACAGCCCCTCCTTGCCCGGCACCAGCACCTGGATGTCGCCGAAGCGGTCGAACATCGCGAAAGTCTGGTCGTTCTTCAGGACCTGGGGCTGCTCCTCGGCGCTGGCCGAGGTCGCGGCCACGTACCACTTGTCCCCGATCTGGATTTTCTGCGGCATGCGCTGCTTTGCTGCTAGGCCGGGACGCGCGCATCCACCAGCTGGCGGTAGACGTCCAGGTAGTGCCGCGCCATGACCCGGGCCGAGAAACGCTGCTCGAACACCTGGCGGCAGCGGCGCCGGTCGATGCTGTCGATGTTCCTGGCGGCCGCGATGGCCTGCTCCTGGTTCTCCACGATGAAGCCGGTCACGCCCGGGTCGATCAGTTCGGGCACCGACCCCTTCGCGTAGGCGATGACCGGCGTCCCGCAAGCCATCGCCTCGATCATCACCAGGCCAAACGGCTCGGGCCAGTCGATCGGCATCAGCAGGGCGCGCGCATTGCCGATGAAATCGCCCTTCGCCTGCTCGCCGATCTCGCCCACGAAAGTCACCAGCGGATCGTCCAGCAGCGGCTCGATCGTCGACTCGAAGTAGGCGCGGTCGGCCGGGTCCACCTTGGCGGCGATCCGCAACGGCTTGCCGCAGGCCTTGGCGATCGCGATCGCCCGGTCGGCCCTTTTTTCGGGGGAGATGCGCCCGACGAACGCGAAGTAGTCCTGCGCTTTGGGATGCAGCGTGTACAGCCCCATCGGCAAGCCGTGGTGCACCGTCGCCCGCCAGCTGGCCCAGGGCAGCGGTGTGCGCTGGCTGTTCGAGATCGAAACCAGCGGATGGTTGCCGAAGCGGCGGAACAGCGGCTTGAGATCGGGCAGGTCGAGCCGCCCATGCGGCGTGGACAGGCAGGCGGTTTCGCACTGGCCCACCAGGGCCAGCTGCAGCACGTCGATATGGAAATGGATGATGTCGAACGTGGGCGCCGCCTTGAGCACCATGTCCATCATGATGGTGTGCCACACCAGCGCGTCGGGCTTGCCCGGGTCCAGCCGCAGTCCGCGCGGCACCACCGGCACCAGCCGGCCCGCGGTGACGGAATCCCCGCTGGCGAACAGCGTGACGTCATGGCCCATCTCCACCAGCGCCTCGGTCAGGTAGGACACCACGCGTTCCGTGCCCCCATAGCAGCGCGGGGGCACACTTTCGTACAACGGGGCGACCTGGGCAATCTTCACGGCTATAGCACTCCTGGCGTCGGCGGCGCTCGAGCTGCGCCGTATGGGGTCCGGCAGGACCATGAGGGAATGCTGCGCAGCACCAATAGTTGCTGAACTTATCTCCTGAAGTTGACCTGGGGTGTAGGACAAATCCCCGTGTCGGTGCGGCGCAAATCCAGGCCGAGGGCCGGCGGATTCAGGTGAACAACTGTTTATGCCGCTCGCGCAACAGGTTCTTTTGCACCTTGCCCATGTTGTTGCGCGGCAGTTCGTCCACCACGAAACAGCGCTTGGGAATCTTGAAATTGGCCAGTTGCGACTTGAGCGTCGCCACGATCTGGTCGCCGTCGAGCTGGGCTCCCTGCTTGGGGATGACCACCGCGACGCCCACTTCACCGAAATCGGGATGCGGCACGCCAACCAGCGCACTCTCGGCCACGCCGGGCATCTCGTTGATGTAACCCTCGATCTCCGCGGGATACACGTTGTATCCCCCGCTGATGATCAGGTCCTTGCTGCGCCCGACGATCGTGACATAGCCCAGGCCGTCGATCTTGCCGACGTCGCCAGTCTTGAACCAGCCGTCGGCGGTGAACTCTTCCTTCGTCTTTTCGGGCATGCGCCAGTAGCCCTTGAAGACGTTCGGACCCGTCACCTCGATGCCGCCGATCTCGCCCGGGGCGAGCTCCTGCCCGGCCTCGCCGCGCACGCGCAGGCGCACCCCGGGCAACGGGAAACCCACCGTGCCGCCGCGCCGCTCGCCGTCCTTGGGATCGTAAGGGTTGGACGTGAGCATGATGGTTTCGCTCATGCCGTAGCGCTCCAGGATCGTGTGGCCGGTGCGCTGTCTCCATTCCCCGAACGTTTCCAGCAACAGCGGTGCGGACCCGGAAATGAACAGCCGCATGCCGCGCACGGCTTCGTGGTTCAAGCCGGGTTCCGCCAGCATGCGCACATACAGTGTGGGCACGCCCATGAACACGGTGGCTTCGCGCATCTTGCGGATCGCGAGGGCGGGGTCGAACTTGCCGAGCCAGATCATCTTGCTGCCATTGAGCAAGGCGCCGTGGATGGCGACGAACAGGCCGTGCACGTGGAAGATGGGCAGCGCATGGATCAGCACGTCGCCGCCTGCCCGCGGGCCGCGCCAGCCCCAATAGTCCTTCAGCACCTTCGCATTGGACAGCAGGTTGCCATGCGTGAGCATCGCGCCCTTGCTGCGTCCCGTGGTGCCGCTGGTGTACACGATCGCGGCAAGGTCGTCTTCGCCCTTCGCGGCGACTGCGTGGCGGTCGCCGCAGTGCGCGGCCCGATCGAGCAGCGACCCGGTGCGGTCGTCGTTGAGCGTGAAGACGTGGCGGCTGCCGGCCTTGAACGCGATCTTGCTGACCCAGCCGAAGTTGGCGGCGCTGCACACGACCACGGCGGGCTGCGCGTTGCCGATGAAGTACTCGATCTCGGCGCTGCGGTACGCGGTGTTCAGCGGCAGGAACACATAGCCCGCGCGCAGAGTGGCCAGGTACAGCAACATGGCCTCGACCGACTTTTCGACCTGCACGGCGACGCGCGAACCCTCCGGAAGCTTCAGCGCGAGCAGCAGGTTGGCGATCATGGCCGTCGCGCGGTCCAGGTCGCGCCAGGAATAGGCCAGGCCGCCGTCGGTTTCCACCGCGGCGGCGTCGAGATCGTTGGGAAAAGCCTCGCGCAGCGCGGCAAAGAGATTCTGGTTGTTCATCGAGGGTCTGGGTTCGGTTCATCGCTCGGGGCCTGAATCCAGACCCCGGGCTTGCGTTGTCCAAGAGGCATCAATCCAACGTCGCGCCGGCGGCCTTGACCACCTGGGCCCAGCGTTTGATCTCGCTGCCGACAAAGGCGCCGAACTGCTGCTGGGTCAGGTTCGGGAATTCGGCGCCGTTGCTGGCCCAGATCGCCTTCAACTCGTCCGAGCCGATGGCCTTGCGCACCTCGTCGACGATTCGCGCCTGGATGTCGGCGGGCGTGCCCTTCGGCGCCCACAAGCCGTACCAGGTGGTGACGGTGTAGTCGGGCAGGCCCACCTCGGCGGCATTGGGCACGTCCGGAAATGCCGGATTGCGCTTGTTGCCCGACACCATCAGCGCCTTGATGCGGCCGCCCTTGATGTGCGCGGACGAAGAACCCAGGCCGTCGAACATCATGTCGACATTGCCGGAGATCAGGTCCTGGAGGGCCGGCCCCGCACCGCGGTACGGTATGTGCGTGATGAAGGTCCTGGTCTGCTGCTTGAACAGTTCGCCGGCCAGGTGGTGGGAGGTGCCGCTGCCGGCCGAGCCGTAGTTGTAGCGGCCGGGGTTCTTGCGCATCAGGTCGAGGAACTCCTTGAAGTCCGCCACGGGCACGCGCCTCGGGTTGACCACCACCACTTGCGGCACGCTCGCCACCAGGGTCAGGGGCACGAAGTCCCGCTCCAGGTCGTAGTCGAGCTTCGGGTACATCGAGGGGGCGATCGTATGGTGCACCGCGCCCATGAACAGCGCGTAGCCGTCGTTGGGCGCGCGCGATGCGACGCTCGCACCCACCGTGCCGCCCGCGCCGCCCTTGTTCTCGATGACGAGCTGCTTGCCCGTCTGCCTGGCGAACTGCGCCGCCAGTGGCCGGGCGAACGCATCCGTGCCGCCGCCGGCCGGAAACGGCACGACCATCATCACGGGCCGGGCCGGCCACGTGGACTGTGCACGAGCCAATGGGGCTAGCGCCACGGCGCCCGCCGCCGCCACGCGCAAGACGTCTCGCCTGCTGAGGCTGTGATCCATGTTCTTGTCTCCTTTTTATGATGAACAAACACCGCCCGCCGGGGCAAGCAGTGCACTCGCAAACCAGCTTGCGAACTCAAAAATACAGGTCTTCGACGGCGCCGGAAATCGGGATTTGTCCTTGCGAGAGCCACATGCGGTGCTTGTCGAGACGCTTCAGGTCGTACAGATAGTTCACCATGAGCCCATAAGACTGCTTCAGGCCCTTGGCCGAAGGATCGCCCGCCCAGTTCAGCCGCTCGATGCGCGCCCCGTTACCCAGATGGAAGCGCGCGACCGAATCCAAGGGCTTGCCGGCTTGCATTTCCCGGCCAAGGTATTGCGCCGCGCAGCGCAACAGCATGAGGCGCACCGGCGACCTGGCTTCCATCTCGAGCGGCTGCTCGAAAGCAGCGAGCAGGCGTTCGGGCGTCGGCTCGGCACCCAGAGCGCGGCCCAGCTCGGCGCGGGGCTTGGGCTCCAGCCGCTCGAGCAGCGCGGCCGCGTTTTTCGCGACCCAGGAGCGCAGGCCGGGGATCGGCGACAAGGTGGCAAAAGTCTTGAGCCGCGGAAACTCGCCCTTGAGCGTCTCCACCACCCGCTTGATCAGCGAATCGCCAAAGCTCACGCCGCGCAGGCCGGGCTGGGTATTGCTGATCGAATAGAAGATCGCCGTGGTGGCCTTACCCAGGTCACTGGGCGCAGCGGCCTCGTCCAGCAGCGGGGTGATGCTGCCGGCGATCTGGTCCATCAGCGCCACTTCCACGAAGATCAGCGGCTCCCCGTCGAGCCGCGGATGGAAAAAACCGTAGCAGCGCCGGTCGCTGTCGAGACGGTTCTTGACGTCGTCCCAGCTTCGGATGTCATGCACCGCCTCGTACTTGATCAGCTTTTCGATCAGCGAGGCCGGCGAGTCCCAGCTGATGCGGCGCAGTTCGAGGAAGGCCACGTCGAACCAGGTCGAAAAGAGACTTTCGAGCTCCGCCTCCAGCGCGAGCAGCCGCTGGTCGCTCCTGAGCTGGGGCAGCAGCTCGGCGCGCAGGTCCACCAGGAATCTCATGCCTTCCGGGAAGACGGCAAAGCGCTGCAGCAGCCGCGTGCGCGGCGAAACGAAGGCCCTGCGCAGGCGGATTTCGGCTTGCCCCTCCGCGGCCGTGCCTTGCGCTGCCTCGTACTGCTCGCGCATCGCCTGGATTTTGCCGGGATCGGGTGCGAATTGCTCGCTCATGAGCAGCCAGCAGTCGCGCCGCTGCTCCGGTGTGGCCTGGGCATACCAGTCGGCCACCGCGCGGGCCCGGCGCCCTCCTTCGACTTCGCTGACCCGCGGGTCGATGATCGCTTTCAGTTCGGTGAGGGTGCGCCGCAGCACACGCGGCGACAGCGCCTCCTGATGGCGGCGCAGCGTTGCCTGCAGCCGCTCGCGCGTCGAGCGCGGTGCGCCTGCCGCTCGATCCCGGGTGCCTCCCGCCGCCGCCTCGGCCGCCGACAGCGACGCCACGGGCCCCGGCTCCAGGCCCGGATGCAGCAACGACATGCTGCGCGCGATCCAGTTCATTGCGCCAACCTCGATCGTTGGCTGCGCGCGAGTTCGCGTAACGCCTCGCGCTGGCGCGTCAGGTGGGTCCGCATCGCGACCTCCGCTCCTGCCGGGTCATGCGCCTTGAGCGCGGCAAACAGCGCCAGGTGTTCCGACAGGCTCTGGTCCAGGCGGCCGGGCGCGTGCAGCTGCTGCAGCCGCGCCAGCTTGACGATCTTGCGCAGATCGCCGATGACCTGCGCCAGCCAGCGGTTATTGGCCAGCGTGATGATCGCCTCGTGGATCGCGTAGTTGACGGCGTAGTAATCGTTGATGCGCCCGGCCTTGGCGTGGCGGCCGAGCTTGTCGTGCAGCACCTCCAGCGCCCGCAGATCCGCATCGCTCGCGTTGAGCGCGGCCTCATAGGCGCAGCGCCCCTCCAGCAAGGCGATCACGGGGAAGATCTCGTTCAGGTCCTGCTCGGTCACTTCATTGACGAAGCAGCCCCGGCGCGGCTCGTGGCGCACCAGGCCTTCAGCGGTGAGCACCTTGAGCGCTTCGCGCAACGGAGTGCGCGAGATTCGCATCTGCTGCGCCAGCTGTGCTTCATCGAGAAAAGTGCCGGGGTTCAGCTCGCCCGCGAAGATGCGGTCGCGCAGCTGGGCGGCGACCTCGTCGTGCAGGGAGTTGTGGACCAATCGCATGACCGGGCTTTTCCTTCAACCGTAATTTCGCATAATTACGGATAATTATGGTTCGGAATGCCGGCGGCGTGTGGGGCCTTTGCGCTTTGCCGTGCAAACCTACCGGGCTTTGGCCGGCGTGGGCGCCCCGCGCCGGGCGGCCCAGAGCCAAAGCAGCAGGCCGCCCAGCAGCATGGGGACGCACAGCCATTGCCCCATGCTCAGGCCCAGTGACAGCAGGCCCAGGTGCGCGTCGGGCTCGCGGAAGAACTCGGCGATGAAGCGCAGCGCGCCATAGCCCATCAGGAAGGCCGCCGAAACCTGTGCCGGCCGGCGTTCCTTGCGCGCGTAGAGCCAGAGAACGACGAACAGCAGCAATCCCTCGAGCAGGAACTGGTACACCTGCGAAGGATGCCGCGCGACCATCGCGCCGCTTTGCGGAAAGACCATGGCCCAGGGCAGCGAGGGATCCGCCGCGCGGCCCCACAGTTCGCCGTTGATGAAGTTGCCCACGCGCCCCGCGGCCAGGCCCGTGGGGACGCAAGGCGCGACGAAATCCATGACCTGCCAGAACGGCTTGCCGCGCGAGCGCGAGAACCACCACTGGGACGCGATGACGCCCAGCATGCCGCCGTGGAAGCTCATGCCGCCCTGCCACACGAAAAAGATCTCGAGCGGGTGCGACAGGTAGTAGCCCGGCTTGTAGAACAGGCAATAGCCCAGCCGCCCGCCGGCCACCACGCCGACCACACCGAGGAAAAGCATGTCTTCGATGTCCTTGCGGGTCCACGCGCCGGGACCCTTGAGGGAAGCGAAGGGCTCGTGGTGCAGCCGCCGCCAGGCGAGCAGCAGAAACAAGCCGAAAGCGGCCAGGTAGGTCAGTCCATACCAGTGGATGGCCACCGGACCGAGCTGCAGGGCCACCGGATCGATCTTGGGATACATCAGCATGCGGCGTATTGTGCTGCAAGCACATTCGACAGCGTCGCCTGCCCCGGAGGCCGCGTAACGCGTTCAGGGCGTCGCCGTCAGGCGCCCGCGCGCAAACTCGACGAATCGCTCCAGGGCCGGATTGGCTGCCGGCGGCCAGACCAGGCTCGTTTCACAACCCGGCACGGTCCGCGCCCCGCGGCCCGCGATCTGCCGGTACACGACTCCCGGCCGCTGGAACTGGCGCACGCTGCCCGGCACCCAGGCCAGGCCCAGCCCGGCGGAAACCAGGTTCACGATGGTTTGCATCTGGATCGCCTCCTGGGCGATGCGCGGCGTGCGGCCGGCCGCGTGGTACATGCCGAAGAGCGCGTCATGCAGCGACGGCAGGATGCGTCTTGGAAAAATCACCAGCGGCTGGTCGAGCACGCGCCCCAATGCGGGCGCGCGCGCGGCGGCCAGCTCATGCTGCTCGGGCAGCGCCAGCACCAGCGGTTCGCGGGCGATGCGCAACTGGCGCAGTCCGGGCGGCGCGAAGCCGGGGGAGTGCAGCATGAAACCCGCATCGATGTCCCCGCGGCCCAGGCCTTGCAACTGGACGTCACCGGTGGACTCGATCAGTTCGAGCTCGATGCGCGGATAGAGCGAACGAAAGGACCGCACCCACTGCGGCAGCAGCCCGAATCCCACGGTGGACACGAAAGCCAGGCGCAATCGGCCGCTCTCGCCATGGGCCGCCGCTCGCGCATGCGCCGGCAAGGCCTGGGCGCGCGCCAGCAATTCACGCGCTTGCGGCAACAGGGCCTCGCCCGCCGCCGTGAGCTGCACGCTGCGCTTGGTGCGATCGAACAGGCGCACGTCCAGGAGCCGCTCGAGGCCGGCGATGGCCTGGGTCAGCGGCGGCTGCGTCATGTGCAGGCGCGATGCGGCCCGCCCGAAGTGCAGCTCTTCGGCGACGGCGATGAACTGGCGCCACAGGCGCAGCTCGACCAGCGGCTGGCTCATATGCCGCGCATATTAATACACCATTGAAAACGGATTGGAAAGAATCAATAGGCCAGCGCATACTCTGGGCCTTCGCACCTCGGGGCCAAGGCCCCATTCCCCGTTCGGGCGGATCCCGTCGGAGCCGGGTCCCCAGCAGGGCCCCGTTCGACAGGCTCAGGCCGAACGGTCATGGAGAACACATGGACACCAAGACCATCCAGATCAACCGCCGCAGCAGGAACATCACCGAAGGCAAGTCGCGCGCTCCCAACCGCTCGATGTACTACGCCATGGGCTACGAGGAAGGCGACTTCGCCAAGCCCATGGTCGGCGTGGCCAACGGCCACAGCACGATCACGCCGTGCAACAGCGGCCTGCAGAAACTCGCAGACGCCGCCGTCGACGGCATCGAGGAGGCCGGCGGCAACGCGCAGATTTTCGGCACGCCGACGATCTCGGACGGCATGGCCATGGGCACCGAGGGCATGAAGTATTCGCTTGTGAGCCGCGAAGTGATCTCGGACTGTATCGAGACCTGCGTGCAGGGCCAGTGGATGGACGGCGTCCTGGTGATCGGCGGCTGCGACAAGAACATGCCCGGCGGCCTGATGGGCATGCTGCGCGCCAACGTGCCCTCGATCTTCGTGTACGGCGGCACCATCCTGCCCGGCCGCTGGAGAGGCCAGGACCTGAACATCGTCAGCGTGTTCGAGGCCGTTGGCCAGAACGCGGCCGGCAACCTGAGCGACGCCGACCTGCGCGAGATCGAAATGTGTGCGATTCCGGGCACCGGGTCGTGCGGTGGCATGTACACCGCCAACACGATGTCGTCGGCATTCGAGGCATTGGGCATCTCGCTGCCCTACTCATCCACGATGGCCAACCCGCACGACGAGAAGACCGAATCGGCCAGGGAATCCGCCAAGGTGCTGATCGAGGCGATCCGCAAGGACATCAAACCGCGCGACATCGTCACGAAGAAAGCCATCGAGAACGCGGTGGCCGTGATCATGGCGATCGGCGGCTCGACCAACGCCGTGCTGCACTTCCTGGCCATTGCCCACGCGGCGGGCGTGGACTGGGCCATCGACGATTTCGAGCGCATC
Organism: Ramlibacter sp.; assembly: GCA_035559095.1. GTDB lineage: Bacteria > Pseudomonadota > Gammaproteobacteria > Burkholderiales > Burkholderiaceae_C > Ramlibacter. The sequence continues at coordinate 7,920 of DATMBW010000451.1, read as the reverse complement.
CGCAAGAAGACGCCGGTGCTGTGCGACCTGAAACCCAGCGGGCAGTACCTGGCCGTCGATCTGCACAAGGCGGGCGGCATTCCGCAGGTCATGAAGATCCTCCTGAAGGCCGGCCTGCTGCACGGCGACTGCCTGACGATCACGGGCCAGACAATCGCCGAGGTGCTCAAGGACGTGCCCAGCGAACCTCGCGCGGACCAGGACGTGATCCGGCCGATCGACAAGCCGATGTACGAGCAGGGCCACCTGGCGATCCTCAAGGGCAATCTCTCGCCGGAAGGCTGCGTCGCCAAGATCACCGGCTTGAAGAACCCCGTCATGACCGGCCCGGCCCGCGTGTTCGACGACGAGCAGTCCGCCTTGCAAGCCATCCTCGACGGCAAGATCAAGGCCGGCGACGTGATGGTGTTGCGCTACCTGGGGCCCAAGGGCGGCCCGGGCATGCCCGAGATGCTGGCGCCCACCGGAGCGCTGATCGGGGCCGGCCTGGGCGAGAGCGTGGGGCTGATCACCGACGGGCGTTTCTCCGGCGGCACCTGGGGCATGGTGGTGGGCCACGTCGCGCCGGAAGCGGCGGCCGGCGGCACCATCGCCTTCGTGAACGAAGGCGACTCGATCACGATCGATGCCCACCAGCTGAAGCTGGAATTGAATGTGCCCGATGCCGAGATCGCCCGGCGGCGCGCGGCGTGGACCGCGCCGGCGCCCCGCTACCGGCGCGGCGTCCAGGCCAAGTTCGCATTCAACGCGTCCAGCGCCAGCAAGGGCGCGGTTTTGGACAACTACTAGCCGGTCGAACGGCGCCGCCACGCCGCCGGCAGAGCTAAGCTGCCGCGGCGCGCCCCGGCGGCCTTGCGCCCTTGTCCTACAGCCCGGCAGGGGGCCGCAAATCTAGCATGGTGTGATCCCCCCAAGGGAGATCGCCATGGACACCACCTCGGTCTGGCGCGCGACGGCGCCGCCATCCGGTTTCGAGCCTCTGCACGGCGACATCGCCACCGACATCCTGGTGATTGGCGGCGGCATCACGGGGGTCACGCTCGCGCTGGTGCTGGCCCGCGAGGGCCGCCGGGTGGTCCTGCTCGAGGCCAGCACGATCGGCAGCGGCAGCACCGGCAACTCGACCGGCAATCTCTACGAAACGCTGAGCCAGGGCCTGCACGGCATCATCAGGGCGTGGGACGAGGAAGTGATGCACCAGGTCGTGGCACAGCGGCGCGACGCCATCGACTTCATCGAGGGCGAAGCGCGGGAGGCTGATTGCGCGTTCCGCCGCTGCGCCCTGCGCCTGTACGCGACGTCCGAGCAGTACCGCGCCGAAATCAGCCATGAGCACATTGCGCTGGCCAAGGCCGGCGCGAAGGTCCGCGCCGAAGCGGTGGTTCCCGCTGCGCTCCCCAATCCCGTGGGCGACGTGCTGGTGCTGTTCGACCAGGCCCAGTTCCACCCGCAGGCCTACGTCGGCCATCTGGCACGGCGGGCAGCCCAGGCGGGCGCCGGCCTGCACGAACACTCGCGCGTGGTCGAACTGGACCCCAAGACCAAGCGCGCCGCCACCGCGAGCGGTGTGGTGAAGGCCCAGGAGGTCGTGCTGGCGACGCACACGCCGGCGGGGTTTCATATGGTCCAGGCGGAAATGCCGGTGCACCGCGAGTACGGCCTGGCCCGCGACCTTGGCGCGCGCGATCCCGGGCCGGGCATCTTCTGGTGCCGCGGCGGTCAGCACTACTCCGTGCGTACGCTCGACGCGGGCGCGCGGCGCTTCCTCATATGCGTGGGCCAGGAGCAAAAAACCGGCATCCACAACGCCAAGGCCAGCCTGATGGCGCTGGAAATGGCCATCGAGCGACAGTTCGGTCCCCGCGAGCCCGCCTATCGCTGGTCGGCCCAGAACTATCGCGCGGCCGACCGCCTCCCCTACATCGGCCGCGACGTCTCCAATTGCTTCGTGGCCACCGGTTTTTCGACCGACGGCCTGGTGTGGGGAACGGTTTCGGCGCGCATCATCGCCGAGCAGCTCCTGGGGCGTTCTCCCGAATTCGGCAAGTTGTGCAGACCCACGCGCTGGCCGCTCAAGGGCGGCAGGACCATGATGGAAGAAGTGGGCACCTTGGCCAAGGTGCTGGTCAAGGACTACCTGACCCATCGCCAGGAACAGAACCTGGCCAGCCTGGCGCCGGGAGACAGCGCCATCATCGAGGCCGACGGCGAGTCGTGCGCGGCCTGGCGCGCGCCCGACGGCGAACTGTTCGCCGTCTCGCCGGTGTGCACGCATCTGGGCTGCAAAGTGCATTGGAACAGCGTTGAGACGAGCTGGGACTGCCCCTGCCATGGCAGCCGGTTCAGGCCGGATGGAAGCGTGATCGAGGGGCCCGCGATCGCGGCGCTCAAGCGCAAGCACTTGAACGTCGGATAGGGCCCCGGGCGCGTCAGCGGCGCCGCGTGGGCTTGATCCCCATGGCCTCGCGGCTCTTGTCGATGCGCGCCTGCCTTCTTGCGCTTTCCTTTTCCATCGCCTTTTTCTTCGTGTAGCCGGACCAGTCGGCCCAGGCCCACCAGGCCACCGCGAGGCCGAACGGCGAGAGCACGATCCACCAATCCCAGGCCGCGACCTGCCCGATTTCGAGGTATTTCAATGCCAACAGGACGATTCCGATTCCAAGCAAATACATGGCGTTGACTCCGACGATGCTCTACCTTACCCGGTGTACGGGCTTTGCCCGAGCGTAAAGCTTCATTCACTACAATGGCGCTGAAGCACTTTAACCTAACTCAAGAGGACAACTGAATGAAACGTGCCATGTTTGCACTCATCGCGGCAGCCGCCTGCGCGCCCGTACTGGCTGACCAGGCGTTGGCGACATCCAAGAACTGCATGGCCTGCCACGCACTCGACAAGAAGCTGGTTGGCCCTGCCTACAAGGACGTTGCCGCCAAGTACGCCGGACAGAAGGATGCCGTGGACAAGCTGGCCGTCAAGATCATGAAGGGCGGCTCCGGCGTCTGGGGCCCCGTGCCGATGCCGGCCAACACCCAAGTGAACGAAGCCGAAGCCAAGAAGCTGGCCAGCTGGGTGATGAGCCTGAAGAAGTAAAGGGCAGCGCACAAACGCAAAGCCCATGCAAGGCTTCGCCAAGGTAAAAAAAGGCCCGCTCCGCGGGCCTTTTGCTTTGGAACGGCTGCGCTGTCAGAGTTTCTCAGCGAGTTGCTCCAGGATCGCTGGGTTTTCCAGCGTCGAAACGTCCTGCGTGATCGCCTCGCCCTTGGCGATGGAGCGCAGCAGCCTGCGCATGATCTTGCCGCTGCGGGTCTTGGGCAGGTTGTCGCCGAACCGGATGTCCTTGGGTTTGGCGATCGGGCCGATTTCCTTGGCCACCCAGTTGCGCAACTCGTTGGCGATCTGCTTGGCCTCCTCGCCCGTGGGGCGCGCGCGCTTGAGCACGACGAACGCGCAGACGGCCTCGCCCGTCATGTCGTCGGGCCGGCCAACCACGGCCGCCTCGGCCACCAGGTCGGTCTTCGCCACCAGCGCGGACTCGATCTCCATCGTTCCCAGCCGGTGGCCTGAAACATTGAGAACGTCGTCGATGCGCCCGCCGATGCGGAAGTAGCCACGGTCGACACTGCGGGAAGCGGCGTCGCCCGCCAGGTACAGCTTTCCGCCGAGCTCGGGCGGGTAATAGTTCGCCTTGTAGCGCTCCGGATCGCCCCAGATCGTGCGGATCATCGCCGGCCAGGGGCGCTTGATCACGAGCAGCCCTCCGTCGCCATGGGGCAAGTCCTTGCCCAGGTCGTCCACGATGGCCGCCATGATGCCCGGCAGCGGCAAGGTGCACGAACCCGGCACCAGCGGCGTAGCTCCCGGCAGCGGCGAGATCATGTGTCCGCCGGTCTCCGTCTGCCACCAGGTATCCACGACGGGGCAGCGCTCACGACCCACGTTCTTGTAGTACCACATCCACGCTTCGGGGTTGATCGGCTCGCCCACGGTGCCCAGGATGCGCAGGCTCGAGAGGTCGTAGCGCGCCGGATGGATCTTGTCGTCCCCTTCCGCGGCCTTGATCAGCGAGCGGATCGCCGTCGGCGCGGTATAGAAGACGCTGACCTTGTGGCGTTGGATCATCTGCCAGAAGCGGCCGGCGTTGGGATAGGTGGGGATCCCCTCGAACATGACTTCGGTGCAGCCCGCGGCCAGCGGGCCATAGGCCACATAGGTGTGCCCCGTCACCCAGCCGATGTCGGCCGTGCACCAGAACACGTCCGAGGGCTTGATATCGAAGACCCAGTCCATCGTGAGCTTGGCCCACAACAGGAAGCCGCCGGTGGAATGCTGGACGCCCTTGGGCTTGCCGGTGGAACCCGAGGTGTAGAGGATGAACAGCGGATGTTCCGCGCCCACGGATTCCGGCTTGCACTCGGAGGACTGGCCCTGCAACACTTCGGTGAAGGTCTTGTCGCGGCCGGCAACCATATTGCACGGTGTGGGGGTGCGCATGAACACCAGCACGTTCTTCAGCGTGGTGCAGCCGCCGATGTCGATCCCTTCGTCCACGATGGCCTTGAGCGGCATTTCCTTGCCCCCCCGCATCTGGAAATTGGCGGTGACCACCGCCACGGCACCGGCATCGATGATGCGCTCGTTCAGCGCCTTTGCCGAGAAGCCGCCGAACACCACGCTGTGGGTGGCGCCGATGCGCGCGCAGGCCTGCATGGCCACGACGGCCTCGATGCACATGGGCATGTAGACCACGACCCGGTCGCCCTTGTGGATGCCCTGCGCCCGCAGGGCGTTCGCGAACTGGCTCACGCGCGCCAGCAGTTCCTTGTAGGTGATCTGGACGACCGTGCCGTCGTCGGCCTCCCAGATGATGGCAGTCTTGTTCTCGACCGGCGTTCCGATGTGCTTGTCCAGGCAATTGGCGGATGCATTGAGCTCGCCGTCGTCGAACCACTTGTAGAACGGGGCCTTCGATTCATCCAGGGTCCGCGTGAAGGGCTTGGTCCAGACCACGTTCTCGCGCGCGAGGCGCCTCCAGAAGCCCTCGAAATCGCGGCTGGCTTCGTCGCACAGCCCGTCGTAGGCTTCCATGCCCGAGATGCGCGCCGCCTTGACTGTCGCCTCGGAGGGAGGAAAGACACGGTTTTCGACCAGGACCGACTCGATAGCGCTCATGTATGTCTCCGCAAGGTGATGAAATCCGACGGGGAACTGTCCGTGCTTGCACTTACAAGCCACTGACGGCAGTCAAGCCTCCTAAATCTACCCCCAACCGGGCCTTGCACCGCGCCAATCTACTGCCGCGCTTATCCGTAATAACCCGGTTACCGATGCACGCTCGGCTGGATTTGCTTGAGCATGGCGCGAACGCACCGGACTCAAACCGACGGCTTCCCGCCCACCATATCCTCCGCGCGAACCCACTGATCGAACTGTTCCGCGGTGACGAATCCCGTCGCGATAGCTGCTTCGCGCAGGCTCGTGCCTTCCTTGTGCGCCTTCTTGGCGATCTGCGCGGCCTTGTCGTAGCCGATGTGCGGATTGAGCGCGGTGACCAGCATGAGGGAGCGGCCGACGAGTTCCGCGATGCGCTCGCGATTGGGCTCGATGCCGGCGGCGCAGTGGTCGTTGAAGCTGACCATGCCGTCCGCCAGCAGCCGCACGCTCTGCAGGAAGTTGTGCGCGATCATGGGGCGGAACACGTTCAGTTCGAAGTTGCCCGACGCGCCGCCGAAATTGATGGCCACGTCGTTGCCGAACACCTGGCAACAAAGCATGGTGAGCGCTTCGCTCTGCGTGGGATTGACCTTGCCCGGCATGATCGAAGAACCCGGCTCGTTCTCGGGGATGCTGATCTCGCCGATGCCGCTGCGCGGCCCACTGGCCAGCCAGCGCACGTCGTTGGCGATCTTCGTCAGGCTTGCGGCCAGCGTCTTCAGGGCGCCATGCGCATGGACCAGCGCATCGGCCGCCGCCATCACCTCGAACTTGTTGGGCGCCGTGACGAAAGGCAGTCCGGTGAGCCGGGCCAGTTCCGCCGCCACCTTTTGGCCATAGCCCTGTGGTGCGTTCAGGCCTGTGCCCACCGCGGTGCCGCCCAGCGCCAGCTCGCACAGGTGCGGCAGGCTGCCGTGCAGGTGGCGGTCGGCCTGCTCCAACTGGGCCGCGTAGCCCGAAAACTCCTGCCCCAGCGTCAGCGGCGTGGCGTCCTGCAAATGCGTGCGGCCGATCTTCACGATGTCCTGGAACGCTTCCGACTTGCCCGCCAGCGTTGCCCGGAGCTTGGCCAGTGCCGGCAACAGGCGGTTGCGGATGCCGTCCACCGCCGCCACGTGCATGGCCGTGGGGAATACGTCGTTGGACGACTGGCTCATGTTCACATCGTCGTTGGGGTGGATCAGCCGTCCCTCGCCGCGCGGGCCGCCCAATAACTCGCTGGCGCGGTTGGCCAGCACTTCGTTGACGTTCATGTTGGTCTGCGTGCCGGACCCGGTCTGCCAGACCACCAGTGGAAACTCCTCGTCGTGCCGGCCGTCCAGCACCTCGTCGGCGGCGGCGATGATGGCGGACGCCTTGCGGTCATCCATCAGGCCCATCAGATGGTTGACCACGGCGCAGGAGCGCTTGATCTGCACCAGCGCGCGGATGATCTCCCGGGGCTGGCGCTCGCCCGAAATGGCGAAATTCTGCAGCGAGCGCTGGGTCTGGGCGCCCCACAGGCGCTCGGCCGGGACCTCCAGCGGTCCGAACGTATCTCTTTCGATCCGGGTCTTCATGGTCGGGTAAGGATGAGCTGTCAAAATAGCGCTTTGAGAGCCACCGTATCAGACTTTGCGGCGGTTCGTGTGCCCCAGTGTCCTCACCTTACCCCGCATCATGACTACCACCATCATCAAGCAGAGCGACCTGACCGAATCGATCGCGGCCGCGCTCCAGTACATCAGCTACTACCACCCCGCCGACTTCATCGCCCACCTGGCGCGCGCTTATGAGCGCGAACAAAGCCCTGCGGCCAAGGACGCGATCGCGCAGATCCTCACCAACAGCAAGATGAGCGCGACTGGGCACCGCCCGATCTGCCAGGACACCGGCATCGTGAACGTGTTCCTCAAGGTCGGCATGGACGTGCGCTTCGAGGGCTTTGCCGGCAGTCTCGACGACGCGATCAACGAGGGTGTACGGCGCGCCTACAACCATCCGGACAACACCTTGCGCGCATCCGTCGTGGCCGATCCGCAGTTCGAGCGCAAGAACACCAAGGACAACACGCCCGCGGTGATCTTCACCGAGCTGGTGCCGGGCAACAAGCTTGAAGTCGACGTGGCCGCGAAGGGCGGCGGCAGCGAAAACAAGACCAAGATGGCCATGCTCAACCCGAGCGATTCGGTGGTCGACTGGGTGCTCAAGACCGTGCCCACGATGGGCGCGGGCTGGTGCCCGCCGGGCATGCTGGGCATCGGCATCGGCGGCACGGCCGAGAAGGCGATGTTGATGGCCAAGGAATCGCTGATGGACCACGTCGATATGTACGAGCTGCAGCAGCGCGGCCCGAAGGACAAGACCGAGGAGATGCGCCTGGAGTTGTACGAGAAGGTCAATGCCCTGGGCATCGGCGCGCAAGGCCTCGGCGGCCTCACCACGGTGCTGGACGTCAAGATCAAGATGTACCCCACGCACGCGGCGGGCAAGCCGGTGGCGATGATCCCCAACTGCGCCGCGGCCCGTCACGCGCATTTCGTGATGGACGGCTCGGGCCCGGTGTACCTGGACCCGCCAAGCCAGGACCTGTGGCCCAAGGTGGACTGGACACCGGACTACAAGAAGAGCAAGAAGGTCAACCTCGACGCCCTCACGCGCGAAGAAGTCGCGAGCTGGAAGCCGGGCGACACGCTGCTTCTCAGCGGCAAGATGCTGACGGGGCG
>DATMBW010000450.1:0-3222 GCA_035559095.1 Ramlibacter sp. | reverse complement strand
CGCGTGACCGCGCTGCTGGCCAAGAGCCTGATGCACGGCCTGCTGCGCGCGGGCATGGCCAATTGCGGCAAGCATTTTCCGGGGCATGGCTTCGTCAGCGCGGACTCCCACACCGACATCCCCGTCGACCGGCGCAACCTCAAGGCCATCCTGGCCGGCGATGCGGCACCGTACCGATGGCTCAACACCTCGCTTTCCAGCGTGATGCCGGCGCACGTCATCTATCCCAAGGTGGATTCGCGGCCGGCGGGCTTTTCCAGCCGCTGGCTGAACGACGTCCTGCGCCGGCAGCTTGGCTTTCGCGGCGCCATCTTCAGCGACGACCTCAGCATGGCCGGCGCGCGGCGCATCGACGGCCGCGAGGTGAGCTACACCGAAGCCGGCATCGCGGCCTTGAACGCGGGCTGCGACATGGTGCTGCTGTGCAACCAGTCGGTCAACGACCCGCGCGCCATCGACGAACTGTTGGATGGCGTGGCGCAGGCGCAGTCGAAGGGCTGGTGGCAACCCAGCCGTGCGAGCGAGCAGCGGCGCCAGGCGTTGCTGCCCACCGCGCCCGCCCTGCCTTGGGACGCGCTGATGGGCCACCCGGACTACATCCAGGCGCTGGACCTGCTGCCTTGAGCAAGGCGGGACCGGCCGGAAAGCCGGGTTTCAGGATTCGCGTCTGAGGGCAGGGAACAGGATCACGTCCCGGATGCTGGGGCTGTCCGTGAGCAGCATCATGAGCCGGTCGATGCCGATACCGCAACCGCCGGTGGGCGGCATGCCGTACTCCAGCGCGCGCACGAAATCGTGGTCGTAGAACATCGCCTCGTCGTCGCCCGAGTCCTTCGCGTCGACCTGGCCCAGGAAGCGGGCCGCCTGTTCCTCGGCGTCGTTGAGTTCGGAAAAGCCGTTGCCGAACTCGCGGCCGGTGATATAGAGCTCGAAGCGCTCCGTCACTTCGGGGCGGCTGTCGTTGGCGCGCGCCAGCGGCGAAATCTCGGTCGGGTGCTCCATGATGAAGGTGGGGTGCCAGAGTTTTTCCTCCACCGTCTCCTCGAAGTAGGTGACCTGCAGGCTGGCCAGTGAACGTGTCGACAGCCTGTCTTTTTCCTCGTTCAGGCCAAGCTTGCGCAATGCATTGATCAGCCACTGCCGGTCGTCGACGTTGCTGCCCGCCTCGGTGTGCCGGAGGATGGCCTCGCGGATCGTCAGCCGTTCGAATGGCCGCGCCAGGTCCACCGGCTTGCCGCTGTAGCTCAGCTGCAGGGTGCCCACCGCCTTTTCGGCGGCGTCGCGGATCAGCGCTTCGGTGAAGTCCATCAGGTCCTGGTAGTTCCAGTAGGCCGCGTAGAACTCCATCATCGTGAATTCGGGATTGTGGCGAACCGAAATTCCTTCGTTGCGGAAGTTGCGGTTGATCTCGAACACCCGCTCGAAGCCCCCGACGATCAGGCGCTTGAGGTACAGCTCGGGCGCGATGCGCAGGAACATCTCCTGGTCCAGCGCGTTGTGATGGGTGACGAACGGACGGGCGTTGGCGCCGCCCGGAATGGGATGCAGCATCGGAGTTTCCACCTCCAGGAAGCCGTGCGACACCATGAAGTCGCGGATGCTCCCCACCGCCTTGCTGCGCGCCACGAAGCGGTCGCGCGCGGCCGGGTCCATCATCAGGTCCAGATAGCGCTGGCGGTACTTCACTTCCTGGTCGGCCACGCCGTGGAACTTGTCTGGCATCGGCCGCAGGTTCTTGGTCAGCAGGCGGATGCCGGTCGCATGCAGCGACAGCTCGCCCGTGCGTGTCTTGAACAGCTTGCCCTGCGCTCCAATGATGTCGCCCAGGTCCCAATGCTTGAACGCGGCGTAGGTTTCCTCGCCCACGTCGTCGCGCGTCACGTAGATCTGGAAGCGCCCCGTCGCGTCCTGGATGGTGGCGAAACTGGCCTTGCCCATCACGCGCTTGAGCATCATGCGGCCAGCCACGCTCGCCTGGATGCTTTCTTCGGCCAGCAGCTCCGGCGTCTTCGCGCCGTGGTGGGCCAACAAGTCGGCGGCATGATGCCCCGGCTTGAAGTCATTCGGAAAGGCCACGCCCCGGCCCTCGCGCTGGCCCTCGCGCAGCGCCTTGAGCTTGTCGCGCCGCTCGGCGATGAGCTGGTTTTCGTCGGCGGCGGGCGCGGCCGGAGCGGAGAGTTTCTTGTCGGACATGAAAAGGGCAGGGAAAGGGACGAAGGCGGGCGCAAACCACTCATTTTAGTTTTTTGCCGGGGCGGCTCCGCCGCCCTCGATAATTCACCGCATGTTCCTGAAAGCCGGCGCCTTGTCCCTGGGATTATTGCTGGCCAGCCGGCTGCTCGGGCTGGTGCGCGAGTCCGCCCTGGCGGCGGCCTTCGGCACCTCGGGCCTGGCTGACGTGGTGGTGCTGATGCTCACTTTGCCGGACTGGCTGGCCGGCGTTCTGGCGAGCGGAGCGCTGGCTTATGTGCTGGTGCCGGTGTGGGCCGGGCAGCCCAGGGCGCAGGTCGTGCAAACCGAACGCAAAGTGGCATGGGGTCTCCTGGCGGGAGGCGGCGTGCTGGCCCTGCTGCTGTTTGTTTGGCGCCAGGGCGCCGTGAACCTGCTGGCCGGCGGCCTGCCTTCCGCGATGTCGGTCCCCGCCGCGCACGCGATGGTGTGGAGCGCAGCGGCGCTGCCGGCTGCCTTGTTGGCCGGCCTGTGGACGACCCGCTTGCAGCACGAGCGCGACTTCACCGGCATGTACTCGGCCAATCTGGTGGTCAACGCGATCCTCATCGCCGCCATCGTGTGGACGGCGGCGCGCCCGGCCGCCGGGGATGCGATGCTTCGGCTGGGCGCGGGACTGCTGGCCGCGATGTTCCTGCGTCTGGCATGGCTGCGCTGGAGAACCCCGCGGCCCGATCGTGGGCCGGCGTCGATTCCCGCGGGCGTCGCGGCGCTGCCGCCGCCGCCGGTTTGGCTCTGGGCCGTGCTGTCCGCCGGTTTGCCGCTGGCGCTGCCTTTCGCGGCGCGCTCCATCGCGTCGCAGGCCGGCGAAGGCGCCCTGGCGACTTTCAACTATGCGTGGAAGCTGGTGGAGCTGCCCCTGATCCTGGCCATCCAACTCGTTGCGACGCTGGCTTTCCCCGCCATTGCGAAGGCGCTCGCCGCGAAAGATGCGGCGGCCACGACCGGCGCCGTGCGCGGCGCCATCGCGTTCGCATGGGCACTGGCCTGCGC
>DATMBW010000449.1:0-6565 GCA_035559095.1 Ramlibacter sp. | reverse complement strand
GATGGCGTTCGGCGAAGTCGATCAAGGACGAGATCAGGAGCGGTTGGCTTTGCATCAAACCCAGCATGGGTTCTCCTTGAGGCATTTGTTGTGAGATCCTTATCGTAGTGCTTGCGGGTTGGGATGGGTAGCCTGGGATTCGGCGCGAGGGCGAGTCTGGCGGCTCACCGGGGCGTGCGCAACAGGTGTCGCCTCGACGACAACTCGCGGGGCGCGGGACGGTCCAGGCGCCTGCCGGACAGGCCGGACTTGGCCGGCCGAGTTTGCGGTTAGTCTCGGCCTGTGCGCGCCGCGGCAACCGACCTGCTGTGCCTGCCGCGTGCCCAATTCGACGAGCTGCGTGGCACCAGCCTCGAATTCAACCAGGCATTGCTGCAGCAGATGAACATGAGGCTGGGCCAGGCCATGTCCATCATCGAAGCGGGCCGCATCCGTTCGCCCGAACAACGCGTCGCCCTGTACCTCAGCCGGCTGTTCTGGCATGGCATGCGCAAGCTCGACCTTTCGCAGGAGGAGCTGGGCAATCTCGTGGGGTTGTCGCGGCAGACCGTCAATCGCGTCCTCAAGCAACTGGAACACCAACGCCTGGTTTCGCTGGAATTCGGGCGCGTCGGCATTCTGGATGAAGACGGGCTCGCGGCATCCGTCTTCGGGCCGCAGCCGAAGGACGACGGCTAAGGTGCGAAATACAGGGTCACCGTGGTGCCCCGGCCCAAGACCGAACTGATTTCGATGGACCCGCCGATCGACTGCATCACGCGGCGGCAAAACATCAGGCCCATCCCGTTGCCGCCCGACTGGGCCCGCGTGGTGACCGGCTCGTGGGTCAGCCTGGCCAGGACATCCGGCTCGATGCCCGGTCCATTGTCGGTAAAACGGATCCAGCGCCGCGCCGGCCGGGCCGGGGCTTCGGCCTGGCATCCCAGCTCGATCCGCAGGCTGGGATGCGGTGTGCCGCGCAGGGCCTGCAATGCGTTCTTGGTCAAGGTGCAAAGCACCAGGTAAAGCAGGTCGCGCCGGCCCGGCAGCTCGAAGTCTTCCAGCACGTTGGCGCCGACCTGGGAGCGCTCATTCTCCTCGAAGGGAAAATCGTTCAGCAGTGCGTTCACGAGGGTCGTGGCGCTGATGGTTTGCGCGGGCGCGCCGGGATAGGCGTCGCGTGCCGATTGCACGAATGTGGATACCAGCGACTGGCAGTGAAGGGCCCGCCGCTCCGCCCGTTCCAGCGCGGCTACCAGTTCGCCCGGTGCGTCTTCGCTGAACTGCACGGTACCCGGTGGCGCGCCGGGCACCGGCGCCTGACAGCGCGCCACCACCGCACTGACGCAACCCCTCACCGTCGCCAGCGGCGTATTGAGTTCATGGGCGAGAAAACCCAGGGTGTCGCGCATGGCGGCCGCGCGGCCCTCGTTGATCGCCCGCTCGGATGCCTGGGCGCGGTGCAAGGCCACCGCCTCGCGCAGGGCCTCGCGCGTGAGCGCGTCGTCCAGGGGCTTTTCGAGGATGCGCAGCACCTTGCCCTCGTTCACGGCGGCGATCGCCACCTCCTTGCCGGCATAGGCCGTCGCCAGCACACGCACCAGGTGGCGGTAATCGCGCTGCACGGCCTGCAGCAATTTCATCCCGTCGCGCTCGGGCATGCGGTAATCGGTGACGAGCACCGCGAAGTTGTCGCCGCGCTCGCCCAAGACGGCCAGCGCCTGGTCAACCCCCGCGGCAGTGACCACATTGAATTCATCCCCAAAAGTCCGGGCGAACCACTTGCGCGAGGTGGGTTCGTCGTCCACGAAGAGGACGGCGCCGGTCTCTTCGGGTGGACTGGACGGCAGCATTGCTCGTTTCCTCAGGCTGCGCTGGCTGCGGACTGCATGGCGTCATAAGCACGCAACGCTTTTTCCGCCCGAGCGGCAGCCGCATTGATATGCGCCAGCCACTCCGGGTCCGGCGGCCAGGCGCGCGTTTCGACCATGGGGACATAAAAGCGGCGCACCAGCCGATGCAAGGCCTGGGCACCGGCTTCGCCGCTGATCCCGAGCAGCGAATGCAGGGTGTCGATGCTTTCCCCCAGGTCTTGCGCTGCGAAGCTGCTTTCCAGCCGGGCAACCAGCCGGGTTATTTCGGGCAGGTAGTCGCCCAGGAGCTCCTGCAGTATGCCCGCGCGCCGGAAGCCTTCAAGGCGTGCGAGGCTGAGCAGTTCCCCTTCGTGATCCGCGGCCGGCGCCCTGGCCATCGCCGGCGCCGGCGCGGTCGGCCGCGCAGCGTCTGCGACGACCAGTGCGCCCAGTGTTGCAAGCAGAATGGGCGCCTCGACCGGTTTGGTGATGAAGTCGTTCATGCCTGCGGCCCGCGCTTGACGCACCGTCTCGTCATCCGAATGGGCCGTCAGAGCAACAATGGGGACATCACGCCACGCCATCCCGCTCGATCGGATGGCTCGAGTTGTCTGCAGCCCGCCCATCCCGGGCATGTTGATGTCCATGAGGACCGCGTCCCAACGGTCGCATGCCTTCAGCTGGTCCAGCACCTCCTGGCCGTGGCCCGCTTCCACCACGCTCGCGCCGGCGCGTCTCAGGTAGGCAACGACTGCTTTCCGATTGACGGGGTTGTCGTCGGCCAGCAGGACACGGCGCCCGTCCAGCGCAGCGCTCGACTGCAGCCTGGCCGCGGGATGCGCCATGGCCTGCTGCAATGCCTGCAACAGCGGCAATTGGGCGCAGGGCTTTCCGACGAAGCCGTCCATCCCGGCCTTTTGCGTCTTGACGCTGGCCAGGTGGGCCGGCTCGCTGGTATGAGCGACAATGGTGACCTCCCTGTTGGCGGCCACCCCGCCCCGCCGGATGTGTTCGGCCACGGCATAGCCGTCGAGCAAGGGCATGTTCAGATCCAGCAAGACCAGGTCATAGGACTGCCGGCCCAGCATTTCCAGTGCGCGCTGGCCGTTCGCGGCTTCGTCGATCACCGCGCCCAGGCCGTGCAGCTTGTGGCGCGTCGTCAGGCGCTGCGCCGCATCGTCATCGACGATCAACAGGCGCTTGCCGGCGAAAGTAGCGCGGGCCCGCTCCAGCACACCCAGCCGATAGGTCTGCGTCTCCTGCTCGCTGAGGGGCGGAAAGTACATTGCGAATTCGGTGAACTCGCCCTCGACCGACTCACAGCTGATCCGCCCCCCGAAACCGCTCATCACGCGATGGCAGTAGGCCAGGCCCAATCCGGTCCCGCCCGCTTTGCCGACCGACCGGAAGGGTTCAAACAGCCGCGCCAGCGCATGCGGCGGAATGCCCGGACCGGTGTCGCGTACCTTGACCAGCTGCCGTTCGACCGTGATGGTGACCTGGGCCTGCGGACGCAGCGCCATGTAATACAGCGCGTTCTTGATGAGGTTGAACAGCACGAACAGGTAAGCCGTCTCGTCGCCGCGAAAACTGAAGTCTTGCAGCACCCGTACGTTGACCCGGGCACGCTCCTCATCGCTTTGGTAGCAGTATTCCCGCACAGCCTTGTACGTCGCTTCGGCGGCCGGTACATAGCGGAACGCGGCCGTGTCCATGGGCTTTTCGCTGACTTCGTCCAGCGTCATCGCGATCACCTGCAAGCCGCGCTCGACGGCCAGTTCACTTTCCGCCAGGTGCCGGTACAGCGCGTCCACATCGCGCAACGGTAACACCCGTGGTTCCCGCGAGGTCGTGGGCGCCGGCAGTGCCTGCTGCATCCTCTCGAGGTTGTGCTTGATCTGGCTGAGCGGATTGCGCATCTCGTGCGCGATGGAGCCGGCGATCGATGCATACCCGCGGCGCATCGCCTCGGCCGCGGCCTGGTTTCCGGCGGCCCTGAAAAAGCTGCCGCCGATCACCACGAGCACCAGCAAGGGCAGTCGCGCGACGTAATCCACTGGAATCCTGGGGTCGGGATCCACAGCGAAATACAAAAGGAAGGCCGACGTGATCCCCACGACGAGCATGACGATGGTGTTGCGCCAGTCCGTCATCAGGATGACGAAGAAGGCGACCATCAGCGTATTGCCGACGGCAGCCGCGCCGCCGCCATTCTTCAACGACGTGAAAACCAGGATGACCGGCAGGCAGAAAATCAGGGCGGGGTAGGAAAAGGCGATGTAGTACGGCTTGAGCTTCTCGGGCCACCGGTCTTTCAGCAGCAGCAGCACGCAGACCAGCGTCGCGGCGAGCCTGATCCACAGGTCGTCGAAAGGCTGTGACGACCTGGCGAAGCGCAGCAGATAGAAAGCCGGATAGCCGACGGCGCCCACCAGCCCCGCGTACCTCAGCATGAGGGGGCCGTGGAGGTGGTACTGCTTGTAGTGGGCGAAAAGCCGCTGCGCGAAATTCAATGCGATCCCCCCGCGCGCAGGAACTGCGGGTTATCGGGACAGCCCGCGAGTGCGCTCAACACCTGGGGCGCGTATCCCTGGATCAGCGTGTAGCTCTTGTCCGTGCCATCGAGCACTACATCCTTCGCGAATGCGGAAAACCCGAATCGCCGGTAGAGGCGGCTGAGCACGTGCGAACACGACGCGTAAAGGTTTTGCACTTCCGCGTGGCTGCACAGGTAGGACAGCGACAGGTACAGGCACCGCTTCAATGCGTCGGGGTCGCTCCTGTACTCGCTGGCGAGCACCAGGCGGCCGACTTCCCAACTTGCCGCGCCCAAGGCAACCTGGGGAGAAGCCGGCTGCCCCAGCAGCGTTTCGGTCAAGGTCAGGCCGCGTCCCATTGGCACGACCCTGATGGTGCCTATGGTGTCCCCACGCAGTTCGAAGGCCCCGACGAAGCCGCACTCGTCTCTTTTTTTTCGAGGGCAAGAAAGTCGGCGCCGGTTTGCGAGTGCACCGACAGGTCGATGGCCGTTCGCAGGTAAAGAATCTGCTCGATTTCCGAGGCCGTTTTCAGATGGCGCAATCCGAACCGTTCGACCGAGGGTGGTTCGCTCGCACCGCGTAAGGACGCCTGGGGCGCGGAATCGCGGTCCCCGGAGTCGAAAAACATGCTTTCCTCAACGGCAGGCCGTTCGGCCACCGGCGCAACTGGAATGTTCATTCTTGTTCCCCTCCCGTGCATGGCAGCCGCAAGGTCCCCACTCCCGATGGATTCGCGCGGCCTACCCCGGCAATTATCGGCGTTTTGCGATCCAACGCAACCGTAGCGGCACCGAGCGCGGCTCACCGACCAGCGACCCCGAACGGTAGGGCCAATGCGATTGTTTCGCCCGCCCGGAAAACGAAGCAGGGACAATGCAGGTCATGGATCAAGTCGTCGTCGATGCGCCCCTGCGCCCGCTGGACCTTGGGTCGCCTTGGCGCAATCGCTTTGCCCGCTTGGGGCCGGCGTTCTACACGGAACTGGAGCCGATACCGCTGCCCGCGCCCTACCTCGTCGGCATGAATGCCGCCCTGGCTGCCGAACTGGGGCTTGACGCCGTCCTGGGCTCGCAAGAAGCGATCGAGGCGTTCACCGGCAACCGGCCGATCGCCGGCGCCCACCCGTTGGCCAGCGTCTACAGCGGGCACCAATTCGGGGTCTGGGCCGGCCAGTTGGGTGACGGCCGGGCCATCCTTTTGGGCGAAATAGAGACACCCGCCGGATCGCAGGAATTGCAACTCAAGGGAAGCGGCCTGACGCCCTATTCGCGGATGGGCGACGGCCGCGCGGTGCTGCGATCCAGCATCCGCGAGTTCCTGGGCTCCGAGGCTATGCAGGGGCTGGGAATCCCCACCACCCGGGCGTTGTGCGTCACGGGCTCGGACGCGCCGGTGCGGCGCGAGGAAATCGAGACGGCGGCCGTCGTGACGCGGGTGGCGCCCAGCTTCGTGCGGTTCGGCCACTTCGAGCATTTCTCGGCGCGCCGCCAGGAAGGCGAGCTGGCGAAACTGGCCGACTACGTGATCGACGCCTTCTACCCCGAGTGCCGCGCGGGCGGCAGCTTTTCCGGAAACGCCTATGCCGCTTTCCTGGAGCAGGTCAGCGAGCGCACGGCCGCGATGGTCGCCCAATGGCAGGCCGCCGGGTTCTGTCACGGCGTCATGAACACCGACAACATGAGCATCCTGGGGCTGACCATCGACTACGGTCCGTTCCAGTTCCTGGACGCCTTCGACCCCGGCCACATCTGCAATCACAGCGATGAGCAGGGGCGCTACGCCTACAACCGGCAGCCGAACGTGGCTTACTGGAACCTGTTCTGCCTGGGCCAGGCGCTGTTGCCGCTGATCGGGGACCAGGACCTGGCGTTGGCCGCGCTCGAATCCTACAAAACCGTCTTCCCGCGCGAACTGGAGGCCAGGATGCGGGCCAAGCTCGGCCTGGCCGACGCCCAGCCGGGCGATCGCGAGCTGATCGAGGGCATACTCGGGCTGCTCGCGCGGGACCGGGTCGATTACACGATTTTCTGGCGGCGCCTGTCGCGCCATGCCGCCGGCGAGAGCGCCGAAACAGTTCGCGACCTGTTCCTGGCGCGCGACGCGTTCGACGCCTGGCTGCCCCGGTATTTGGAGCGCCTGGCCGGCCGGGCTCGGGCGGCCGATCTCATGCTCAAGACCAATCCCAAATATGTG
>DATMBW010000448.1:0-2023 GCA_035559095.1 Ramlibacter sp. | reverse complement strand
TGGCCCTGAGGATGGAGCACGCCTGTCGCAACGCAAGAGCCCTGGCCGAATGGCTCGAGGCCCAGCCGCTGGTTGCCAGGGTGCACTATCCGGGCCTGGCCAGCCATGCGCAGCACGCCCGGGCAGCGGGCCTGTTCAAGGATTTCGGCGCCCTGCTGAGTTTCGAGACGGTGGCCGGCGTCGATCCATTCGAAGTACTCGACGCGCTGCAGCTGGTCATCAAGTCCAGCCACCTGGGCGACAACCGCACATTGGCGCTGCCGGTGGCGCGCACCATCTACTGGGAAATGGGCGCCGAGCAGCGCGAGAGCATGGACATCGCCGATTCGCTCATCCGCGTGTCGGTCGGCATCGAGGCACTGGCGGACCTGCTGGCGGACTTCGAGCAGGCGTTTGCGAGGTTGCAGTGATCGTCCTGCGCAACCTCACCCTGCGCCGCAGCGCGAAGGTGCTGCTGGACAACGTCTCGGTCACGCTCAACCCGGGCGAGAAAATCGGCCTGGTCGGCCGCAATGGCGCCGGCAAGTCCACGCTGTTCGGCCTCATGAACGGCGGCCTGCACGAGGACAGCGGAGATTTTTCGATGCCGGCGCAATGGCGGCTGGCCCAGGTGGCGCAGGAAATGCCCGAAACCGGCGAGCCGGCCACCGACTTCGTGCTGGCGGGCGATACACGGCTGACCGGGTTGCGCGAAGCCCTGGCGCGCGCCGAAGCCAACCATGACGGCAACTCGCACGACGCAGCCCATGGCATGGAGATCGCCCATCTTCACTCGGACCTGGCCGACGCCGGCGAGCATGACGCCGTGCCGCGTGCCCAGTCGCTGATCCTGGGCCTGGGCTTCAAGTCCAGCGAGCTGCACCAGCCCGTGAACAGCTTCTCGGGCGGCTGGCGCATGCGGCTGCAACTGGCGCGCGCGCTGATGTGCCCGTCCGACCTGCTGCTGCTGGACGAGCCGACCAACCACCTGGACCTGGATGCGCTGGTCTGGCTGGAAGCGTGGCTCAAGCGCTATGCCGGCACGCTGATCGTGATCAGCCATGACCGCGAATTCCTGGACGCCGTGACCGACGTCACTTTGCACATCGAACGCCAGCAGCTCACGCGCTACGGCGGCAACTACAGCGCGTTCGAAACCTTGCGCGCGCAGCAGCTGGAACTGCAGCAATCGGCCTATTCCAAGCAGAAGGAAAAGATCGCCCACCTGCAGAAATTCATCGATCGTTTCAAGGCCAAGGCCACCAAGGCCCGCCAGGCCCAGAGCCGCGTCAAGGCTCTGGAGCGCATGGAGAAGATCGCGCCGGTGCTGGCCGATGCGGACTTCAGCTTCGAGTTCAAGGAACCGGCAAACCTGCCGAACCCGATGCTCGCGATCAGGGATGGCCAGTTCGGGTACATGGTCGATGGCCGGGAAAAGCTCGTCGTCGGCAACGTCAGCCGCTCGGTCATGGCGGGCCAACGCATCGGCATCCTGGGGGCCAATGGCCAAGGCAAGTCGACGCTGGTCAAGACCATCGCCCGCGACATCGCGGCGCTCGGCGGCACCGTCACCGAAGGCAAGGGCCTGAGCATCGGCTACTTCGCGCAGCAGGAGCTGGATGTGCTGCGGCCGTCGGACACGCCGCTGGAACACATGGTCCGCCTGGCGCGCGAGCTGGGTCCGAATTCCGGTGAACCCAGCCGCGAGCAGGACCTGCGCAACTTCCTTGGCACCTTCAACTTCACCGGCGACATGGTCAAACAGGCCGTGGGCACCATGAGCGGCGGCGAAAAGGCCCGGCTGGTGCTGGCGATGATGGTCTGGCAGCGCCCCAACCTGCTGTTGCTCGACGAGCCGACCAACCACCTGGACCTGGCCACGCGTGAAGCTCTTTCCATGGCGCTCAACGAGTTCGAGGGCACCGTGATGCTGGTCAGTCACGATCGAGCCCTGCTGCGCGCGGTGTGCGACGAGTTCTGGCTGGTCGGGCGCGGCGCGGTCGTGCCCTTCGACGGCGACCTCGATGATTACCAGCGCTACCTG
>DATMBW010000447.1:0-3365 GCA_035559095.1 Ramlibacter sp. | reverse complement strand
GTTTGCCACGGGGCCGGCGTGGCCGGCGCGCCTAAGCTCGGTGACAAGGCGGCCTGGGCGCCGCGCCTGCAGCAGGGCCTGCCGGCGTTGGTCCAGAACGCGGTCAAGGGCAAGGGCGGGATGCCGCCCAAGGGCGGAAGCAACGCGTCCGAGCCGGAGCTTCGCGCCGCGGTCGAGTACATGGTGAACGCCGCCCGATAGCAGGCGGCGCGTCAGGCAAAGGCCGGCCGGTACCGCCGGCCTTTATTTTTTCGCGGCGTCGGGCATCGCCTGGCGCAATGCGGCCGGGCTGCACACGTAGCCAAAGCGCCCCGGCAAATCCGCCGCGGCCACTTCTTCAGGAATCCACACCCCTTGCTCGACGGCGTCCGCCGCCTGCTCGACGTCGAGCGTGTGGACCAGGCCGAAGCCCATGTCGGTTTCCAGGTAGAGCCGGCCTTGCTCATCCATCAGGCAGCGCCCGGGCCGGGCCGGCTGCCCGCTGTGGGCCGTCACGCTGTGGCCAGGACCCAGCCGCCAGACCCAGGGCGCCACTTCCAGTTCCACGTACACGCGCTGCGGCCCGTTCTGGAAAAACCATTGCCCCTGCGCGTCGTGATCGTAGTTGCGTTGGATGAATTCGATGAGCTTTTCGTGCTTGAGCAACGAGCCCTTGCTCCGTGGAAAAGGCCCGGCGGCTTGCGTGCGGTCGTCGCGCATGTACCAGTTGCCCCGCGCATCCAGCCCCAGCCAGCCGTAGCAATGCGGGACGTTGGGCCATTTGGCGATCGCCTGGCGAACGATGTCATCCATGATGCTGCGGATTATCGGCCGCCGGCGCCAGCCGCGGTTGTCACCGGGCGCGAGCCTGGTAACCAGCCTTCCAGCCAGCGCGAGCTCGGCTGTGAGCGCTTGCACCGCAAATCGCCCCGCCAAAAAAAAGGCGCCGCAGTGCGGCGCCTTGTGAGCAGCATCTCGTTGGATGCTTGAAAAAAGCTTTTAGTGTTCGGGCGGTTGTCTCCTCGGTCCCTCGCCCTCGCGGACCCCGGGGTCCGCTTGCGAGTGGACGGACTCTAGCGCCCGCGCCAGCTGCGTGCATCGGGGATTTCCCGCCCCGCCCCGGACCCATTTGTTAGCATGCCAACAAGTTCACATCAAGCAGTTACCCGCGCGCCCCGGCGGGCGTCGGCCAGGATCCAGTCGGCGGCCTTTTCCGCCATCATCAGCACGGGCGAGTTGGTGTTGCCGCTGGTGATGGTGGGCATCGCGCCGGCATCCACCACGCGCAGGCCGGCGATACCCCGCACCCGCAGTCGGGAATCGAGCACGGCCATGGCGTCGTCGTCGGCCCCCATCTTCGTGGTGCCGACCGGATGGAAGATCGTGGTGGCGATATCCCCGGCAAGACGCGCCAGCTCCTCGTCGCTCTGGTATTGCGGGCCCGGCCGCCACTCCTGCGGCTGGTACTTGGCCAGCGCCGGCTGCGCCACGATCCGCCGCGTGATCCGCAGCGATTCGGCGGCGAGCTTGCGGTCTTCCGGCGTGCTCAGGTAATTGGGCGCGATCGCCGGCGCGGTCTCGAACTTGTTGCTGCGGATGCGCACGCTGCCCCGGCTGGTGGGGTTGAGGTTGCACACGCTGGCCGTGAAGGCGTTGAAGCTGTGCAGCGGCTCGCCGAACGCGTCCAGGCTCAATGGCTGCACGTGGTATTCGATGTTGGGATAGGGCAGCCCGGGCGAGCTGCGCGTGAAGGCACCCAACTGCGAAGGGGCCATGCTCATCGGGCCGCTGCGTTTGAGCGCGTATTCGACGCCGATCTTCAATTTGCCGAGCCAGCTGTTGGCCATGGTGTTGAGGGTGGCGACGCCGCTCACCTTGAACACCGCGCGGATCTGCAGATGGTCCTGCAGGTTCTCGCCCACGCCGGGCGTATCCTGCACGACTGCGATCCCGTGCTGCTGCAGCAAGGGCGCCGGGCCTATGCCCGAAAGCTGCAGAATTTGCGGCGAGCCGATGCTGCCGGCGCTCAGGATCACCTCCGCGTCGGCGCTCACGGTGACCATTTCATCGCCGGTCCAGACCTGCGCGCCCTTGCAGCGCAGGCCGCCGTCGGCTTGCCGCACGATCAGCAGGCGGTCCACATGGGCCGAGGTCCACATCTCGAAATTGGGGCGTCCGTAGCAGATGGGCCGCAGGAAGGCCTTGGCCGTGTTCCAGCGCCACCCGTTCTTCTGGTTCACCTGGAAATAGCCCACGCCCTCGTTGTCGCCGCGGTTGAAGTCCTCGGTGCGCGGAATACCCGCCTCCTGAGCCGCCTTCGCGAACGCGTCCAGGATGTCCCAGCGCAGGCGCTGGCGCTCCACCCGCCACTCGCCGCCGGCGCCGTGCGCCGAATCGGCGCCCTTGTAGTAGTCCTCGTGCTTCTTGAAGAAAGGCAGGCACTGGTCCCAGGTCCAGCCGGCGTCCCCGGTGAGCCGGGCCCAGCCGTCGTAGTCGCGCGCCTGGCCGCGCATGTAGATCATGCCGTTGATGCTGGAGCAGCCGCCCAGGGCCTTGCCGCGCGGGTAGCGCAGCTGCCGCCCATTCAGCCCGGCGTCCGGTTCGGTCTTGTAAAGCCAGTCGGTGCGGGGATTGCCGATGCAGTACAGGTAACCCACCGGGATGTGGATCCAGTGGTAGTCGTCGCGCTGTCCGGCTTCGAGCAGCAGCACGCGCTTGGTCGGATCGGCCGAGAGCCGGTTGGCGAGCAGGCAGCCGGCCGTGCCCGCCCCGATGATGATGTAGTCAAAGGTGGTGTCGCTCATCGCCGGAACGCATCCTCTCCGCCGGGTCGATCCCCGGCCGAGGCCGGGGCCCCTCGCCCAGCGGCTCCGAGTCGCCCGGCTCCGATGATGATGATGAAGTCAAAGGTGGTGTCGCTCATCGCCGGGGGTGTCTGGAAGTTTCATCCCGAACTATACGGCGCTCGCTCGGCACCGGTCATTTACTGCGCCGCCAGCTCCTTGATGGCGTGGAACAGCTGGTCGGATCCATCGAGTGCATTGTTCGGGCGGATTTCGAGTTGGTTCAGGTTAACGCCCGTTTCCATGTTGCGGTCCGCGATGATGGAGTGGTAGAAGGGGCTGATGAAGCGCGCGCCCAATCGCCGGTGCATTTCCAGGGCTTTACGCGCGGCGCCGGGGCGCTTCCATTGCTGCGGGTGGAACTCCGGCACCCCATAGTCCTTGAGATGCCGTTCGTGGACATAACGCGCGGTCCAGGAGCCGCCCGCCGCGCCGCCGTAGGTGTTGAACCCCTGCTTCCAAGGCAAGTCGCCGCCGATGGCGCCGTCGGTGGCAAAGAACTGCGCATTCCAGTTGGAAAACACGGGCGTGACGATCTGGTGC
>DATMBW010000446.1:0-32478 GCA_035559095.1 Ramlibacter sp. | reverse complement strand
TCGGCGCCGGGCCAGGATTGCAGCAACCTGTGCAGCGCGCGCACGTCGTCCGCCCGGATATGGCGGCCGTCGGGCCGGGGATGCACGGTGATGCCGTTGGCCCCGGCCTGAAGGCACAGGGTGGCCGCGCGCTCGACGCTGGGAATACCCAGGTGGCGGGTGTTGCGCACCAGGGCGACCTTGTTGAGGTTGACGGAGAGCGCGGTTCGGGATGGCGAAGTCATAGGGCTTGCAGGTCCATCATCAGCTGGCGGGTGCGCAGCGTCGAGACCCCGCAATGGTAGTTCAGGAGCGTGCGCAGCTGCGGCTTGAGCTCGGATGCGACCAGCGCGCATGGGCGCAACGTGGCGGAAAACGGCGCGCCGTCGTCCAGCGCACGCTGCAGGGCCCGCCACTGGCTGCCGCTCAGGCTGGCACGGCCATCGCCGCCGGCAGCCTGGACCAGGCCGCCCTCGGGCACCAGGCTGTAGCGCTCGTGGTCAGCCAGGGGCGCGAGCGCCAGCGTCTGAAGGTCCAGCACGGGCAGCAGCCCGATTTCGCGCAGCAGCACCAGCTCGAATGCGCGCAGCGCCGGCTGGAGCGCCTCGCCATGCTCGGATGCCAGCACCTGGACGGCCGAGGTATAGGCATCGAACAGGCCCGGATGCGGGTCGTCGCGCGCCAGCAGCCGCAGCACCAGCTCGTTGAGGTAATAACCCGACAGCAGCGCGTCGCCGGTAGGCATGACCTGCCCGCCTACCCATTCCGCGGCTTTGAGCGTGCGGATTTCCGCGTCACCGCCAAAGGCCACCCGCAGCGGCTGCAACGGCAGCAGGATGGGACGAAAACTGGAACTCGGTTTCTTGGCGCCCTTGGCCACCAGCGCCACCCGGCCGTAATGGCGCGTGAAAACTTCCAGGATCAGGCTGGATTCGCTCCAGTCGTAGCGGTGCAGGACGAAGGCAGGCTCGTCGGAAGTGCGCTGGACCACGGGTCAATCCGCAGACAAACATCCGTACGCGAAGGATGCCAAGGAATCGCGAAGGACGCGAAAGAAAACCATTGACGGATTATGAATTTTTCGCGTCCTTCGCGTGGTTTTCGCGTCCTTCGCGTACGGGTGTCCGTATTTGCTATTCATATCCGAAAGACCTGACGCGCGCCTCGTCGTCGGCCCATCCGGTGCGCACCTTAACCCAGATTTGCAGGAACACCTTGCAGTCCATCAGCTTTTCGAGCTCCTGGCGCGCCTCGGTGCCGATGCGCTTGAGCCGTTCGCCCTGTTCGCCGATCACCATGGCTTTGTGGCCCTCTCGCTCGACCACGATGGTCGCGGCGATCCGGACCATGCGGCCGTGCTTGGGACTGGGTTCTTCCTCGAATTTGTCGATGACGACGGTCGAGGTGTAAGGCAGCTCGTCGCCGGTGAAGCGGAACAGCTTTTCGCGCACGGTTTCGGCGGCCAGGAACTTTTCGGTCCTGTCGGTTAGCTCGTCGGGCCCATACCACCAGGGCTGCTCGGGCAGGTATTTCTCGCAGATCGCGAACAGCCGCTCCACGTCCTTGGCGTTCTTGGCCGACATCGGCACGAACTCCGCGAAGGCGTGGCGCTGCTGCATATCGCGCAGCCACGGCGCGAGGTCGCCGCGGCGATGAATCTGGTCGAGCTTGTTGGCAACCAGCAGTACCGGCACCTCCGCCTTGAGCAAGGCAAGGACCTTGGCATCCCCCAGCGTGAACTTGCCGGCCTCGACGACGAACAGCACCAGGTCGACGTCGGCCACGGCGCCGACCACGGTCTTGTTGAGCGAGCGGTTCAGCGCCGTGACGTGCCGGGTCTGGAAGCCCGGCGTGTCGACGAAGACAAATTGCGCTGCGCCGATGGTGCGAATGCCGGTGATCCGGTGCCTGGTCGTCTGTGCCTTGCGTGACGTGATGCTGATCTTCTGGCCCACCAGCGCGTTCAGCAGGGTCGATTTGCCGACGTTGGGTTTGCCGACAATGGCGATGGCGCCGCAGCGCGTGGCAGTATCCATCACCTGGCCTTGGCCTTCAGCGCCAGCAGCATGGCCGCCGCGGCGGCCTGCTCGCCCGCACGGCGCGAGGCGCCGATGCCGCGCTCCACGGCACCGAGCTCGACAATTTCGCATTCCACGTCGAACGTCTGCTTGTGAGCGGCTCCCAGCGTTGCGGCGACGCGGTAGACCGGCAGCTTGAGCTTGCGGCCTTGCAGCCACTCCTGCAGTTCGGTCTTCGGATCCTTGGCTGTGGCCGCCATGTTCGGATTGATCTCGACGTCTTCGAACAGGCGCCGCACGAGCGCCTCGGCCGCCGCGTAGCCGCCATCGAGGTAAACCGCGCCAACCACCGCTTCGAGCGCGTCGGCGAGGATCGAGGGGCGCCGGCTGCCGCCCGAACGCATCTCCCCTTCACCCAGGCGCATGAGCTCGGGCAATCCCAGGCCGACGGCGAGCTGATGCAGCGTGTCCTGCTTGACCAGGTTGGCCCGCACCCGGGACAGGTCGCCTTCGGGAAGCGCCTTCAGCCGGTCGTACAACAGGGCGGCGACGGCCAGGTTCAGGACCGAATCGCCCAGGAATTCCAGCCGTTCGTTGTGGTCGGCCGAAAAGCTGCGGTGAGTCAGCGCCCGTGCCAGAAGCTGGCGGTCGGTGAACCGGTGCTGCAAGCGCGCTTGCAGTGCAACGAGCTGGCCATCCACGTTTGCCTTGCTTGGCCTACTTGGACTGTCCCGCGTACTTCAGCAGCAGGAAAGCGGGGCCGAACATGTGGATCTCGCGGGTGTAGGCGAACTTCACCACGACCTTGTCGCCATTCTTCGAGATGTCAAGGTCCTTGCCGCTGATCGACTTGAAGTCGTCGATGTCTCCCGCCTTGTCGAAGATCCGCCTGACCTCCGGCACCGTATTCCCCTCGGAGGCTTTTTGGGCGGCCTTGAGAATCGCCTGGTACTCCACCACCGTGGGAAAGACCTGCGCCCCCAGAACGGCAAGCGAGGCCAGCACGCCCACCACGAACAGCAGTCCGACAAAGGAAATGCCGAGCTGTCTCGGCTTGAAACCACGCTTCATTTTCCAGCCCCTCGAAGCAAAGAACCAAAACTTATTCGAACGACCCGATCCGCTTGAAACTGCCGAAATTCATCCAGATGAAAAAGGCCTTGCCCACGATATTGCGGTCGGGCACGAAACCCCAGTAGCGCGAATCCAGCGAATTATCGCGGTTGTCGCCCATCATGAAAAAGTGTCCCTCGGGCACCTTGCAGACGACGCCCTCCACACTGTAGCGGCAATTCTGCTTGAACTGGAAGTCCTCGACGCCCGGAATGAAGGCCGGCCGGTTGTCGTCATTGAGGACGCGATGGCGCTTGTCGCCCAGCACTTCCTCGAACTGCTTGAAATAAAGCATCGCGTCTTCGTCGAAGAAATCCGGAAGGGACTTCTTGGGCACGGGCTGGCCGTTGACCGTCAGATTCTTGTTCAGGTACGCCACCTCGTCACCCGGCACACCCACCACCCGCTTGATGTAGTCCAGGCTTGGCTTGGGCGGGTAGCGGAACACCATGACGTCACCGCGCTGCGGCGGGGTCCCGTCGGTCAGCTTGGTGTTGATGACCGGCAGCCGCACGCCGTAGGCGAATTTGTTCACCAGGATGAGGTCGCCCACCAGCAGCGTCGGGATCATCGAGCCGGACGGGATCTTGAAGGGCTCGAACAGGAACGAGCGCAACACGAACACGGCCAGGATCACCGGGAACAGGCCCGCGGTCCAGTCCAGCCACCAGGGCTGCGTCAGCAGCCGCTGCCGGGCCTGCGCCACGTCGCCGTCGACCTGGGTGATGCCCCTGGCCGCGAGGTCCGCGTGCCGCCGGGCCGCTTGCGCCTCCAGGCGGTTCGCGGCCAGCTCGCGCTGCGGCAGGAAATACAGCCGCTCGGCCAGCCAGTACAGCCCCGTGACCACGGTGGCCAGGAACAGCAGCAGGGCGAAATTCCCCTCCACGATGCCGAGGTACCAGGCGCCCGCGTAACCGGCGAACGCCGCGAGGATCGCAGCCGTCACAGCCTGCATCATGATGCCGCCCCGTCCAATCCTGCGCGGGCAGGCCTGGAGCCGCGGCACCCGGCTCCCCCGGGGGGCAGCGACCGACCGTGGACGCGGGGACTCATTCCTCCACCTGCAAGATCGCGAGAAACGCTTCCTGGGGGACTTCGACCGAACCGATCTGCTTCATTCTTTTCTTGCCTGCCTTCTGTTTTTCGAGGAGCTTGCGCTTGCGGGTGATGTCGCCGCCGTAGCATTTTGCCAGCACGTTCTTGCGCAGCGCCTTGATGGTCTCGCGGGCAATGATGTTGGAACCGATGGCTGCCTGGATCGCCACGTCGAACATCTGCCGGCTGATGATTTCGCGCATCTTCGACACCACGGCGCGGCCACGGTACTGCGACTGGCTTCGGTGCACGATGATGGAAAGCGCGTCCACTTTTTCGCCGTTGAGCAGGATGTCGACCTTCACGACGTCGGAAGCCCGGAACTCCTTGAACGTGTAATCCATCGAGGCATAGCCGCGGCTGACTGACTTGAGCTTGTCGAAGAAGTCCAGCACGATTTCGCCCAACGGCAGCTCGTAGGTCAGCATCACCTGCTTGCCGTGATAGGCCATGTTCAGCTGCACGCCGCGTTTCTGGTTGGCCAGCGTCATCACCGGGCCCACGTATTCCTGCGGCATGTACAGATGCACCGTGACGATGGGCTCGCGGATCTCCAGGACCTTGCCCTGGTCCGGAATTTTGGATGGGTTCTCCACCATCAGCATTTCGCCGTCGGCCTTGAGCACCTGGTACACCACGCTCGGAGCCGTGGTGATCAGGTCCTGGTCGAATTCGCGCTCCAGGCGTTCCTGCACGATTTCCATGTGCAGCAGTCCGAGGAAGCCGCAGCGAAAGCCAAAACCCAGCGCCTGGCTGACTTCCGGCTCGTAATGCAGCGACGCGTCGTTGAGCTTGAGTTTTTCAAGGGCGTCGCGCAGCGAGTCGTACTGATTGGCTTCCGTCGGATACAGACCGGCGAAAACCTGCGGCTGGATTTCCTTGAAGCCCGGCAGGGGCTCGGTGGCGGTGAAGGCGGCACCGCCGGTACCCGGCTTGATCAGCGTGACCGTATCGCCGACCTTGGCGGCCTGCAGTTCCTTGATGCCGGCGATGATGTAGCCGACCTCCCCCGCCTCCAGCGATCCGCGCGCTTCGTTGGCGGGGGTGAAGACCCCCAGGTTGTCGGCGTCGTAGGTGGCGCCGGTGGCCATGAGCTTGATCCGTTCGCCCTTGACCAGGCGCCCGTCCACCACGCGCACGAGCATGACGACGCCGACGTAGCTGTCGAACCAGCTGTCGATGATCATCGCGCGCAGCGGACCCCCGGGGTTGCCGCGCGGCGCCGGGATGCGCGCCACGATCGCCTCGAGGATGTCTTCGATGCCCATGCCGGTCTTGGCCGAGCAGGGGATCGCATGCTCGGCGTCGATGCCGATCACGTCCTCGATTTCCACTTTCGCGTTCTCGGGATCGGCCTGGGGCAGATCCATCTTGTTGAGTACCGGCACGACCTCGACACCCAGGTCCAGTGCGGTGTAGCAGTTGGCGACGGTCTGCGCTTCCACGCCCTGGCTCGCGTCGACCACAAGCAGCGCGCCTTCGCAGGCGGACAACGATCGGGAGACCTCGTACGAGAAGTCCACATGGCCCGGCGTGTCGATCAGATTGAGGTTGTAGACCTGCCCATCGCGTGCCGAGTAATGCAGCGAAGCGGTCTGTGCCTTGATGGTTATCCCACGTTCGCGTTCGAGGTCCATCGAGTCGAGCACCTGCTCTTCCATCTCCCGATCCGACAGGCCGCCGCATCGCTGGATCAAGCGGTCCGCGAGCGTCGATTTTCCGTGATCGATGTGCGCGATGATCGAGAAGTTTCTGATGTGATTCATCAACGGGAACGCTTAAGTGATTGAATTCAAACGGCGCCGGAAAAGAAAAAAGGGCGCGTCGAGTGATGACGCGCCCTAAACCAACAATCTATGGCAACTGCGATAGTTGGAGCTTCATTGTAGGCAAAAAGCCCAGGGCGTACAGTCGAACCGACGGGCAAACCGGGCCGTTGCAGGGCAGCAACATGAATGTTATGCACAACTTATCAACAAAATTAGGGGGCAAGCGCTGGGACAACTTGTGGGCGATCTGTGGATCGGATGTGCACCATGGCGTTCCATCTCGTATGGTGGTTTCGGCACTTTTCGATATGCCCTTATTCGCCGATGAGGTCTCGCGATTCTATCCAAAAATGTAAATAGCCTCGCCATAAAGTTAGTAAATACAAACTTAAACAAGCCCTCGGATGTCTGAAAAATATTTCTGGGCGCCCGTTTTTTTTCGGTGACTCGAACCAAAAAGCCCCAAACCCGACCACGGGCTGGGGCTTTGCGCAAAAGCGGCTGAGCCTTAGCGGGCGGGACGGATCAGCGCGTAAGTGGCCAATTCGCCGCGGCGCAGCAGCACCGGGATCGGCTTGGTCTTGTCGACCTTGGCCACCACCGCGTCGAACTCCTTGACGCTGCCGATCTCCGTATTGCCGATGGCCACGATGATGTCGCCTTCGCGAATGCCCGCGCGTGCGGCGCTATCGGCCACAGCCTCGACCTTCACGCCGCCTTTGAGCTTGAGCTCCTTCCTCTGTGCATCCGTCAGCTCGCTCACCGACAGGCCCACCGATTGCGCCGCGGGAGAACCCTTGGGCTTTTCTTCCTTATCCGAGGTGCGCCGCACGGGCTTCTCGGGTTCGAACTCGGCGATCGTGACGCCGAGGTCCTTGGAGCCGCCGCGACGGAACACCGTCATGCTGCTGCGCGTGCCCGGCTTTGTGCTGCCCACCATGCGCGGCAGGTCGGAGGCCTTCTCGATCATCTTGCCGTCGAAACGCACGATGATGTCGCCCGCCTCGACGCCGGCTTTCTCGGCGGGCGATCCGCTTTCAACGCTTCGCACCAGAGCGCCTTGCGCCTTGCCCAGCCCGATCGATTCGGCCACGTCCTTGGTGACCTGGTCGATCTGCACGCCGATGCGGCCGCGCGACACCCGGCCCGAGGCACGCAGCTGGTCGCTGATGCGGATCGCCTCATCCATGGGGATGGCGAACGAGATGCCCATGAAGCCGCCCGAGCGCGAATAGATCTGGCTGTTGATACCGACCACCTCGCCGCGCATGTTGATGAGCGGGCCGCCGGAATTGCCGGGATTGATCGCCACGTCGGTCTGGATGAAAGGCAGGTAGTCGCCGGTGTCGCGGCCCTTGGCGCTGACAATCCCGGCGGTCACGGTGTTTTCCAGGCCGAACGGCGAACCGATGGCCATGACCCACTCGCCCACGCGCAGCCGATTGACGTCGCCGACCTTCACCGCCGGCAGACCCGCGGCTTCGATCTTGACCACGGCCACGTCGGTGCGCTTGTCGAAGCCCACGATCCGGGCCTTGAACTCGCGCTTGTCGGTCAGCGTCACGAGCACCTCGTCGGCTCCGTCCACCACGTGCGCGTTGGTCATGACGAACCCGTCGGTGGTCAGGATGAATCCGGAGCCGACGCCGCGCGGCTGCTCCTCATCGGGTTGCGGGCGATTGGGACGAGGGGACGGCCGAGGAACGCCGGGCAGGGGCTGGCCGAAGAACCGGCGGAAGAATTCCTGCATCTCCTCGTCCATCCCTCCCGGGGCGGAACTGCCGCTGCGAGTGCGTTCGATCGTGCGAATGTTGACCACCGACGGGCCGACCTGCTCGACCAGGTCCGTGAAATCCGGCAACGACCTGGCCTGCGCCACCACGGGCCTGGCGGGCATCAACGCCACCGTGCCCGATACCGCCAGGGCGATGGCCACCCCGTAGGCACGCACTTTTTTCCAATCGACTTTCACCATATCGACCTTTCACTTCAGAGATAAAGCTGAGAACACAAAGCGGTCAAATGGTTCGCAGCGTCAACCAGGGAACCATCGCACATTCGCGGGAATCTGGGGGCTTATCTTCGGCGCTCAAGGCTCTGCGCGAATGCCTTCAGGGTCTGCGGCGGCACCTCGCCCACAGCGGTGAGCCACCACTCCTGGACGCGGCGCGTGAGCGTGTGCGTGGCGCCGCTTGCGAACACACCTTCCTGGACGTGCCGCTGGCGGTCATAGCCTTCGAGAAAGAGCGAGACCGCCGCCAAGCCGTCCGAGAAGATCCACTGGAGAGTTCCCTCGGGCGCCGGCGGCCCGGCCAGCGGCCGCTTGTAGCAGTTGATCGGCTTGAATCCGGCCACGGCCGACTTCAGGTGCCAGCCTTCGGCCTCCGCGCTGGTCTTGACCGCCTCCGCCTTTTCGACGCGCCAGCCTTCAGGGGCGGCCATCATCCGGCTGAGCTGGTCGATGCGCACGGGAGCGTCCAGTTGCAGCTCGGAAAAAGCGGCCTGCTCCAGCACGTTGCCCGCGCCATCCATGGTCTGGAGCTTGATCACCAGCCCGATGCGCTTTTCAATCCAGATGCGATAACCGAAGCGAAGGTTGTCCCTGGCCGCGAGCTCGACCACGTCGGCTTCGAAACCGGCGACGCGGTCCCCGCCCAACCGCCGCGCGGTATAGAAGTCGGGGATGGAGGATTCGGCCGACTTGAGCAGGTCGGGGAACAATCCCAGCGACTCGCGCCTGTCGATCCGCACTACGCGGCTCTCGGGCAGGAAAGTGACCACCTGTTCGTTGCGGCGGAAAGTCGAACGTGGTGCACCGGTCAACGATTCCACCCGCTCGAGTTGCTGCTGGCCGTCGCACGCATGCCAGATGCGCGCGCTCGACAGGCCTGCACCCGAGGACACGACGAAGGTGCCGGCGTAACTGCGCAGGCGCGAAGCCTCGTGCATGCGCGCCAGCCATTCGCTGACGCTGCGTTCGGGTCTGGCCTGGCCAGGCGCCGCCTGCTGGCTCCGAGGGGCCGGGGCCGGGACCTGGGCCGCGGCCAGCCCGGCCATGCAAAAGGCACAAAGAGCGGCGATGCCGCAGCCTGCAAGAAACTTTCCTGGCGTGACCTTGTATCCCATGCCTTCGCCGGCCGCCTCAGCGGGCAGGTCCTTCGAAGGTGGCATTTCGAAGGAAGCCGGCGGGCGCTTGCAACGCCGAGGCGCTGCCAAGCTGGCGGTGCGCAGCCAGCAATTCATCCAACCGGGGATCGCGGATCATGACGCCGCGCTCGTTGCCGCCGGATTCCGTGCCGCGTTGGACAGCCGCCAGTTGGGCTTGATCGGTTACGCCGGAGATAGCTCCCCAGGCGGTCCAGCCGACGGCGGCCAGCGCGGCGAGCGACGCAAAGCCGGCCACCAGCTTCCAGCGGAAACTGGAGTCGTTGGCCGCGGCGCGCTGCGCGGAGGATGGCGGCACGACCGTCTGGGGCCCACCAGCCACGGCCCGCGGAGGGTCGACGAGGCGCTGCTCCTGCCGCAAACGCACTTGCAAGCGGCTGAGAAAGACTGCGGGGACGGTGCCGGCCGTGAATTCGCCGGATCGCAACACGTCGCCGATCAGATGGTAGGTATGCCAGGCCTCCAGCGCCACGGGGTCGCCGGCCGCAACTTCAACTCCCCGCGCGAACGCCTCGCCGCGCAACTGCCCGTCCGCCATTGCCGAAATGAGTTCGTGCTTTTGCATGTTGTCCATAACATCACCTCGCCGCATCGCGCGTCACCAGCGCTTGCCCGACTGGTTTTCCAGCAGGGGCTTGATCTTGATGGAAATAGCCTCGCGCGCCCGGAAAATCCGGGACCGCACGGTGCCGATCGGGCAATTCATCACTTCCGCGATCTCTTCGTAGCTCAGCCCCTCAATCTCGCGCAGCGTCACCGCCTGGCGCAGTTCCTCTGGCAAGGCGTCCATGGCCGAGTTGACCGCGGCCGCGATTTCCTTGGCAGCAAGCACCGTTTCTGGCGTTTCCGCGGTGGTTAGTTCGTTCTCCACCGCGGAAGTTTCATCTTCCTCGTCGCCTCCACGCATCGAGTTTTCCGAGACCAGGGGGTCGCGCTTGAGGTCGCCCAGGGCCTTCTTCGCCGTATTCACGGCGATCCGGTACAGCCAGGTATAGAACTGGGCTTCACCCCGGAACTGGGCCAGCGCACGGTAGGCGCGGATGAAAGTCTCCTGCGCTATGTCCTCGACCAGGTCGGTGTCCCGGACCATCCGGCCAATCAGCCGCTCGATCCGGCGCTGGTATTTGAGGACCAGCAGCTCGTACGCCTTCTGGTCGCCCGCCACCGTCCGTTCCACCAGCATCAGGTCGGTGTCGCCGGTCGCGGGAGGGGCGGGGTGAGGCGTCTTTGTCATGGTTTCGCCGTGGAGCGGCGCGCTTCGGGCGGCGCTTCGGGTCTGGCGCGGGAATATACCGCACGACGCAAATCATCCCAGCGTTCGGCTCGGGCCGCGCGTTCCAGCCAGAACCAGCGTGACACATCGCCGGACCGCCAGCGCAACAGCAGCCATTGCTGCAAGTCGAGGCTGACCTCGAGCGCGCCGGTGTGCACGGCCTGCTCGAGCGAACAGCTCCAGCTCTCCCCGTCCCACTCCAGGATGCCGCGGGGGCCGTGCCACCAGTGCCATGCCGCAAAGGCGCCAACGATGGCAAGCAACAGCCAGGCCGCGCCGTGCCGCCAGCCGGTCGACTGCGTCTGCAACCACCACAAGGCTGTGGCGGCGCCGCCCAGCAGCCACACGAGCAGCAGCAGGCCGGCCGAAAAACGCGAACGCCCCAACGGGTAGCTCACCGGTGGGGCGTTATGCATGACGGCCCGGCTTCAAGAGTGCTTGAAATCGCTGAGAAGGACTATTCGAGGCGCTTGAAAACGAGGGTGCCATTGGTGCCGCCGAAACCGAAGTTGTTTTTCATGGCGACGTCGATGCGCATGTCCCGCGCCGTATTGGCGCAGTAGTCCAGGTCGCACTCGGGATCCTGGTTGAAGATGTTGATCGTGGGCGGGCTCTTCTGCTGGTGGACGGCCAGTACGGTAAAGACCGATTCGATGCCGCCGGCGCCGCCCAGCAGGTGGCCCGTCATCGACTTGGTCGAGTTGACGACCAGGTTCCTGGCCGCATCTCCGAACGCGGCCTTGACCGCATTGGTCTCGTTCAGGTCGCCCAGTGGCGTGGAGGTGCCGTGTGCGTTGAGGTAGTTGACCTGGTCGGCATTGATGCCGGCGTTGCGCAGCGCATTGATCATCGAGCGGCGCGGGCCGTCCACGTCGGGGGCCGTCATGTGGTACGCATCGGCGCTCATGCCGAACCCGGCCACTTCGGCATAGATCCTGGCGCCTCGCGCCTTGGCGTATTCGTACTCTTCCAGCACCAGCACGCCGCCGCCCTCGCCCAGGACGAAGCCGTCCCGGTCCTTGTCCCATGGCCGTGAAGCCGCCTTGGGGTCGTCGTTGCGCACCGACAGGGCGCGCGCCGCCGCGAAGCCGCCGATGCCCAGGGGAGATACGCACGATTCCGCGCCACCGGCGACCATGACGTCGGCATCGCCGCTTTCGATCATGCGCGCCGACAGGCCGATGGCGTGCAGGCCGGTCGTGCAGGCCGTGACGATCGAAATATTGGGGCCCTTGAAACCGTACTTGATCGAAACATGCCCGGAGATCATGTTGATGATCGAGGCCGGCACAAAGAACGGGGAGATACGGCGCGCGCCGCGAGCGACCAGTTCGGAGTGCGTGTCCTCGATCAGCGGCAGCCCGCCGATGCCCGATCCGATATTGCAGCCGATGCGCGTGGCCAGCTCGTCCCCGAGCGCCTCGCCCGTGGGCAAGCCGCTGTCCGCCACCGCCTGGCAGGCCGCTGCCAGGCCCAGGTGGATGAAACGGTCCATGTGGCGGGCTTCCTTCTCGGGGATATAGTCCCCGATGCTGAACCCCTTCACCTCGCCGGCGAACTTGCAGGCAAAAGAGCCGGCATCGAACCGGGTGATCAGGTCGATGCCGGGTTTGCCGGCAAGCAGGTTGGCCCAGGATTCGGCCACCGTGTTGCCCACGGGGCTGATGCAGCCCAGACCGGTTACGACGACGCGGCGGCGGGTCATAGGAATCGAGCCCCCACGCTTGCGGCCAGGGCCGCGGCGCTGCCCCCCAAGCGGGCCCTCGCACCTTGGAGCGGTCCGGCGGTTCTCATCAAGCCTTCTGGTGAGCGTTCGCGTAGTCGATGGCGTTTTGCACCGTCGTGATCTTCTCGGCGTCCTCGTCGGGGATCTCGATGCCGAACTCGTCTTCGAGCGCCATCACAAGTTCCACCGTGTCGAGCGAGTCGGCACCGAGGTCGGCCACGAAGGCCTTCTCACTGGTGACCTGGGACTCTTCCACGCCGAGTTGCTCGGCGATGATTTTTTTGACACGTGCTTCGATATCGCTCATGGTTCCCTCAAAGGGTTGTGAATGAATCCGCGATTTTAAGCTGCCAGGCAGGCTTTTCCCTGCCGGCCGCCGACCGGGCGGATGATCCGGTGTTTACCTCGTCGTCAGGACATGTACATCCCGCCGTTGACGTGAATCTCCTGTCCCGTCACGTACCCGGCCTGGGGGGAAGCCAGGAACGCCACCGCATGGGCAATGTCGGCGGGCTGCCCCAGGTGCCCCAGGGGAATCTGTGCCAGCAACGCCTGGCGCTGCTCTTCCGGCAACCCCGAGGTCATGTCGGTTTCGATAAAGCCGGGCGCGACGCAATTGACCGTGATGCCCCGGCCGCCGAGCTCGCGCGCGAGAGCACGCGTCATTCCGGCGACGCCGGCCTTGGCCGCCGCATAGTTGGCCTGCCCCGGGTTGCCGGAAGCGCCGACTACCGAAGTGATGCTGATGATGCGGCCATGGCGCTGCTTCATCATGGTGCGCATCACGGCCCGGCTCATGCGGAACACGGCCTTGAGATTGGTGTCCAGGACGGCATCCCAGTCCTCGTCCTTCAGCCGCATTGCCAACATGTCGCGCGTGATGCCCGCATTGTTCACGAGTACGTGCAGGCCGCCGTGCTCCTTCACGATGCCGTCGACCATCGCCTGGCCGGCCGCTGCATCGTTGACGTCGAGCATGGCACCCTTGCAGCCGGCATACGCCGACAGCATCGCGGTCACCTTGGCCGCCCCGTCGCCGGTCGTGGCCGTGCCGACGACTTTCAGTCCCCGGCGCGCCAGCTCCAGCGCAATGGCGGCGCCGATCCCGCGGGAAGCGCCGGTCACCAGGGCAACCTGCCCCTCGAACGCGGTATTCATGCGAGCAGTCCTTTCACCTCGGCCAGCGTGGCCGGGTCATAAAGCGCCGCGCCGGTGAGCTCGGCATCGATGCGCTTGCAAAGCCCCGCCAGCACCTTGCCGGGCCCGCATTCGATGATGGTGGCCACGCCGCGGGCTTTGATCGCCTCCACGCACTCGACCCAGCGCACGGGACCGAACGCCTGTTCATAGAGTGCGCCGCGGATCCGGTCAGGGTCGGTTTCGATGCGGGCTTCGACGTTGTTGACCACGGGAATGCGCGGCGGCGCAAAGGGCGTGGCCGCGAGCTTCTCCCTGAGCTTTTCGGCGGCCGGTTTCATCAGGCTGGAGTGGAACGGCGCCGATACCGGCAGCGGCAGGGCGCGCTTCGCGCCGTTTGCCTTGAGCACCTCGCAGGCCTTCTCGACGGCGGCCTTGCTGCCGGCGATCACGGTTTGCGCCGGATCGTTGAAGTTGACCGCCTCCACGACCTCGTCGGCGTTGATGCCGAAACTGCGCACGGCCTGCGCGCAGCCCTCGATCACGCGCCGCGCATCCATCCCGAGAATCGCGGCCATGGCGCCCGTGCCCACCGGCACCGCGTCCTGCATCGCTTGGGCCCGAAAGCGCACCAGCGGCGCGGCTTGCGCCAGCGTCAATACGCCGGAAGCAACCAGCGCGGAGTACTCGCCCAGCGAATGACCCGCCATCACCGCCGGTTCGGCGCCTCCTTCGGCGCGCCAGGCCCGGTAGGCCGCGACGCCCGCCACCAGCATGACCGGCTGCGTGTTGGTGGTCAGCCCCAGTGCCTCTTTGGGCCCCTGGCCAATTAGCCTGGCAAGGTCCTCGCCCAGCGCGTCGGACGCTTCCTGCAACGCCTGGGCGACGGCCGGGTGGCCGCCCCAGCCATCGAGCATGCCGACGGACTGCGAGCCCTGGCCCGGAAAGACGAATGCGAAGGATTTCATGCTCGTTCCCAACTATCAAATGAACCGGCGGCAGCGGCGCGGCCGCGCCCTAGAAGTCCACCAGCACCGCGCCCCAGGTGAAGCCGCCACCCACGCCTTCGAGCATCAGCGTGTCGCCCTTGCCGACCTTGCCGCCGCGCACCGCGGCGTCCAGGGCCAGCGGAATGGAAGCGGCGGAGGTGTTGCCGTGCTCGTCCACGGTCACCACAAGCTTGTCCATCGGCAGCTTCAGCTTCCGCGCGGTGCCCTGCATGATGCGGATATTGGCCTGGTGGGGGATCAGCCAGTCGATGTCGGCCGTCGTCTTGCCCGCCTTCGCCAGCGTGGCCCGGGCCGCGTCTTCCAGCACGCCCACGGCCAGCTTGAACACGGCCTGGCCATCCATCTTCAGCAGCGGGTCGCCCAGCACCTTTCCGCCCGACACGGTACCGGGCACGCAGAGGATGCCCACGTGCTTGCCGTCGGCATGCAGGTCGCTCGCCAGGATGCCGGGCGTGTCGGAGGCTTCCAGCACCACCGCGCCGGCACCGTCGCCGAAGAGCACGCACGTCGTGCGGTCGTTGAAGTCGAGGATGCGCGAGAACACCTCAGCGCCCACGACCAGCGCCTTGCTCGCCGAGCCGGTCTTGATCATGGCGTCGGCGATGGTCAGCGCGTAAACGAAGCCGCTGCAGACGGCTTGCACGTCGAACGCGGCGCAGCCGGCGATGCCCAGCTTTTCCTGCAGGATGCAGGCGGCCGACGGGAAGACCATGTCGGGCGTGGATGTGGCAAGGATGATCAGGTCGATGTCCTTGGCATCGATGCCGGCAGCCGCGATGGCCTGGCGCGCAGCATGCGCGCCCAAGTCGCTCGAGGTGACCTCGGGCGCTGCGAAGTGGCGGGCACGGATGCCCGTACGCTCCACGATCCATTGGTCGGAGGTTTCGACACCCCTGGCCCCCAGTTCGGCAGCGAGGTCGGCGTTGGTCACGCGGCGCGGGGGCAGATAGCTGCCGGTGCCGATGATGCGGGAATATCTCATTAGTCGGTCGCAACCACTTCCAGCGGCAGGGCATTGCCTTCGCCGCCCAGCAGCAGGGGCCTGGCATGGGCAATGCGCGCCTGGACGCGGTCGAGCAAGTTGTTTCGGGCCGCATCATACGCCCGGTTCAGGGCCTGCTCGAAAGCAAACTCGTCGGCCGAACCATGGCTCTTGAACACCAGGCCGCGCAGGCCTAGCAGCGCCGCGCCGTTGTAACGCCGGTAGTCGACGCGCTTTTTAAAGTGAGATAGCACCGGATAGACGACGATCGCCGCCAATTTGGTAAAGACGTTACGCGAAAATTCCTCTTTCAGGAAACTGGTGACCATAAACGCCAGGCCCTCGCTGGTTTTCAGGGCCACGTTGCCGACGAAGCCATCGCAGACCACGATATCGGTCGTGCCCCTGAAGATGTCGTCGCCTTCGACGTTTCCGTAGAAGTTCAGGTCGCCCGAGCCGGCCGCCGATCGCAACAGGTCGCCGGCTTTCTTGATCACGTCGCTGCCCTTGATGATTTCCTCGCCGATGTTCAACAGGCCGACCGATGGCGCGTCCACATGGTTCAAGGCGGAGACCAGGGCCGACCCCATCACGGCGAACTGAAGCAGGTGCTGCTCGGTGCAATCGACATTCGCCCCGAGGTCGAGCACGGTGGTGGCTCCGCCTTTCGCGTTTGGCAAGTGGGAAGCGATGGCCGGCCGGTCGATGCCATCGGCGGTCTTGAGCAGGTAGCGTGCCAGGGCCATCAGGGCCCCCGTATTGCCGGCCGAAACCGCGGCCTGTGCCCGGCCCTCCTTGACCTGCTGGATGGCCACGCGCATCGAGGAATCTTTTTTCCTGCGCAGCGCAACTTCAACGGCATCGTCCATGGCCACGACCTCCGATGCCGGTACGACGCTTGCGCGTGGATGGCTGAAGCCGCCCAGGCTGTCCCGCGCACCGACCAGCAACAGCCGCGCGTCGGAATGCATATCCAGGAAGTTCCGGCAGGCGGCGAGCGTGACGCGCGGCCCGTGGTCGCCCCCCATGCAATCGACAGCCAAAATGGTCATGGCATCAAATGTAGAGCTTTTGGTGACGGAGTCCCCGGCGAACCGGGTGCGATGCGTGCGACAAAACAAAGGCCCGCGCTGCGCACGCGCAGCCGGGCCTCAGGAACGCAAAACCGGGTCAGGCTTCGTTCTTGGTCTTGAGCACCTTGCGCCCACGATAGAAGCCGGTGGGGCTGACGTGGTGGCGCAGGTGGGTTTCGCCGGTGGTGGGTTCCACGGCAATGCCGGGGGCGACCAATGCGTTGTGCGAGCGATGCATGCCGCGCTTGGACGGCGACTTCTTGTTTTGCTGGACGGCCATGAGGGGCTCCTGGATTCAAAAGGGCCTTGCGCGCGGCGCAGGGCGGTTGATTTTGTCGGGTGGGCGCCCGCAAAGCTGCAAGACTTGGGGGCGCGAAGCCCATGATTATAGCCCAACCCGTTGACTTGCCTAGGTCTTGCGGGCCTTGAACTTGCCCAGCATCGCGAAGGGGTTCTCGCGCGGTGCCTCGGCAGCCTCGAAGTCCTCGTCGGCCAGCGCCAGTTTCACCGGACCGGGGCAGCTTTCGTGCCGCGGCGCCAAGGGCAGCTCCATCAGCAATTCGTCCTCGACCAGTTCGACCAGGTCGAAACTGCGGCTCAGGGCAAGCACGTCCTCCTCGGACTGCTCGTCCTGCGCCGCGGCCATGTCTTCATCGGCGACGAAACGAAAGGATCGATCCAGCGCGATCGGCACGTCCACCGGGCCGAGGCAGCGCTGGCAGGTCAGCGCCAGGACGGCCTGCGCCTTCAGGTGCAGCCAGATTTCCGGATGCACGTGGCGCGGGTTGCGCATTTCGCCTCGGACCGACCAGGTGACGGGCGACGCGGCGCCGCGTTCCTGGGTCTCCGCCATCAGCCGGTGATGCAATTGCACCGGTTGCTGGCCGCTCAGGGCGGCACCCTCTTCGGCGAAGCTCCTCACATCCAGGCGGCGCGCCACGAACTCTCTGCTCATTGAACCAGTGTAAGAGAATCGGGCCATGTCCGAGGCCTCCATTCATGTTCGAAACCGGCCGCTGGTGCTGGGCTCGACCTCCCCCTACCGCCGCGACCTGCTGTCGCGCTTGAAGCTGCCGTTCGTGACAGCCGCGCCCGAGGTTGACGAGACGCCGCGCCCGAACGAGTCGCCGCTCGAACTGGCGCGACGGCTGGCGCTGGCCAAGGCCCGCGCGGTGGCGGCGCTTTTTCCCGAGGCGGTGGTGATCGGCTCGGACCAGGTGGCCGATCTGGCCGGCGAATCCCTGGGCAAACCGGGCACGCATGCGAAGGCGACGGTCCAGCTGCGGCGGATGCGCGGCCAAACCGTCATCTTCCAGACCGCCGTCGCGGTGGTGTGCGCCGCAAGCGGTTTCGAGCAGCTGGAGGTGGCGCCGGTGCGGGTGACGTTCCGCAACCTCAGCGATGCCGAAATCGAGTCCTACCTTCGCGCCGAACGACCCTACGACTGCGCCGGCAGCGCCCGCAGCGAGGGCTTGGGCATTGCCCTGCTCGAAGCGATCGACAGCGACGACCCCACGGCCCTGGTCGGCCTGCCCCTGATCCGCACTTGCCGGATGATCCGTGCGGCGGGCGT
This sequence comes from Ramlibacter sp., assembly GCA_035559095.1. GTDB lineage: Bacteria > Pseudomonadota > Gammaproteobacteria > Burkholderiales > Burkholderiaceae_C > Ramlibacter. Next base: position 14,565 of record DATMBW010000446.1, on the reverse strand, counting down.
GAAGGTGCTGTGATGGCGGCGGCGCCCGGCAAGCTGTATCTCGTTCCGGCGCCGCTGGACTTCGGCTGTGCGGTGCAGGCACCGCTCACGGACGTGATGCCCGCCGGCACCCTGGCAGCCGCCGCCGCGCTGACGCACTGGATTTGCGAGAACGCCAAGTCGGCGCGCGCCTTGCTCAAGCGTATCGGCGAAGTGCATCCGCTGGCGCTGCCCTTGCGCGAGCAGCAGATCACCGAGCTGCCCAGGGAAGTGCACAAGAAGGGCGACCATGAAGGCGGCTTCGACGCGAGCGCGCTGCTGGCGCCGGCGCAACAAGGCCATGACATCGGGCTGGTCAGCGAGGCCGGCATGCCGGCCGTCGCGGACCCCGGCTCATCGGTGGTCCGCGCCGCGCACGCCCTGGGCGTACCGGTCGTTCCCCTCGTTGGGCCGGTCTCGCTGCTGCTGGCCCTGGCCGCGAGCGGGCTCAATGGCCAGAATTTCGCCTTCGTGGGCTACTTGCCGCAGGACCCGGCGCAGCGGGCCCAGCGCATTCGCGAGCTTGAATCGCTGGCCCTGCGCAGCGGCCAGGCCCAGCTCTTCATCGAGACACCGTATCGCAACCCGGCTTTGTGGGAAGCGCTGGTCAACACCTTGCAGCCCGCGACGCGCCTGGCTGTGGGCAGCGGCCTCACATTACCGCGGGCCCTCGCCCGCAGCCAGTCCGTCAAGCTCTGGAAGCAGCAAGACGCGCCCGTGAAGAGCGATGTCCCCGCCGTGTTCGCGATCGGGCGCTAGGGCAGCCGTCAGCGCAGGACCGGCACCGTCTTGAGCGCCCGTATCGCGCCTTCGCCCAGGGCGGCGCCGAATTTCTTGGCCAGGCGTTCCGCGACGTTTTCACGGCGCGTGTAGTCCACCAGTTCCTCGGCCTTCACCACTTCGCGCGCGACGAAGTCCAGGCTGCCCAACTGGTCGGCCAAACCCAGTTCCACCGACTGCTGCCCGGTCCAGAACAAGCCACTGAACAGCTCCGGCGATTCCTTCAGTCGCTTGCCGCGGCCGGCTTTGACCGCGTCGATGAACTGCCGGTGCACCTGATCGAGCATGGATTGCGCAAAGACGCGATGCTTTTCCGTCTGCGGGCTGAACGGATCGAGAAAGCCCTTGTTGTCGCCGGCCGTCATCAGCCGCCGCTCGACACCGAGCTTGTCCATCAGGCCGGTGAAGCCGAAACCGTCCATCAGCACGCCGATACTGCCGACGATGCTGGCCTTGTCCACGAAGATGCGGTCGGTGGCCGCGGCGATGTAGTACGCCGCCGAGGCACAGGCCTCCTCCACCACCGCGTACACGGGCTTCTTGTGCTTGATTCTCAGGCGCTTGATCTCGTTGTTGATGATGCCGGCCTGCACCGGGCTGCCACCGGGCGAGTTGATCAGGAGCACCACCGCCTGGGAACCCGTGTCCTCGAACGCCGATCGCATCGCGGCCACGACGTTTTCCGCGCTGGCATCCGCACCCGAGGCGATTTCGCCCTTGATTTCGATCACCGCCGTGTGCGGCGCGGTCTTGTCCATAGCGGGCGAGCCGCGATACATCAGTGCCCAAAGCAGGACGACGAAGAAAGCCAACCAGGCAAGCCGGATGAAGCTGCGCCACCGGCGGGCCGTGCGCTGTTCCTCCAGCGTCGCGAACATGAGCTTTTCGAACGTGGCACGCTCCCACCCCGGGGCGGCCGCAAGCCGGTCGGTTTCGGCCTGGGCCGCGGGGCGCGCCGGCGCGGCGCCAGGCGCCGAAGAGCTGGATTCAGGGCCCGTGGGGTCGGGCGGTTGCGATTCGTTCATGTGTTCTATGACTCGGCAGGCTTGAGATTGTGGTCAGTATGCCAGTGGACCACCCCGTTCAGTTCGCTCAGGGCGATTTTCACCAGGCCGGCGCGGCAAGGGCCGGCCGCGCAGGCGCCGGTGTCGGGCCGGTAGAGGGCGCCGTGGCTGCCGCAAACCAGCCAGCGGCCGCTGTCGTCGAAGAAGCGATTCGGCAGCCAATCCAGTTCCATCGCCACATGCGTGCAGCGGTTGAGGTAGGCATGCACCCGTCCTTCGAAACGGATCGCGAACGCACGGCAGGCCTGGCCGCCGACGACCACGTCGAAGGGCACCGCCTCGCCGCCGTCCGCCAGGTCGGCCGACTTGCACAGGGCGATCGCTTGGGGCATTTCCGTGCTCAGGCGTTTTTCAGCAGCCAGTGATGCAGTTCTGGTACCGAGCGCGCCACAAAAACAGGCTTCAGCGCTTCGAATTGCGAAGGCTCGTGGGCACCGTATGCCACACCGACCGCGGCGCAGCCCGCGTTCACCGCCATTTGCAGGTCGTGCGTCGTGTCGCCGATCATCAGCGTGCGACCCGGGTCGGCGCCGAATTCGCGCATCAGCTCCTGGAGCATGCGGGGATGCGGCTTGCTGGCCGTTTCGTCGGCCGTGCGCGAGCCATCGAACCTGCCCTTGAGCTGGACCGATTCAAGCGCTTCGTCCAGTCCGCGGCGCGACTTTCCCGTAGCCACCGCCAGCCAGTGGTGGCGCGCCTTGAGTTCATCCAGCAGCGGCAGCACGCCCTCGAACAGGCTCAGGTCGTCCTGGTGAGCGATGTAATGGTGCCGGTAGCGCGCGCCGAGCTGAGGGTATTTCTCCTTCGGCACATCGGGCGCCGCATGGGCCAGCGCCTGCATCAGGCCCAGGCCGATCACGTAGGCCGCGGCCTTGTCCGATGGCATGTTGCCGCCGACGTCCACCACGGCGCGCTGGATGCAGCGGACGATGATCCGTGTGGAGTCGAACAGCGTGCCGTCCCAGTCGAAGGCGATCAGGTCAAACTGGCGGGGGCGCAGGCGGGGCATGGTCGGCAAACTTCTTCAGTTCCGGGGGCAGCGCGGCGAGCAATTCGATGCGCTCGCCGCTGGCGGGATGGTTGAACTGTAACCGCCACGCGTGCAGGTACATTCGCTTGAGCCCCTGCTTTTGCAGCGCCTTGTTGAGCTCGAAGTCGCCATACTTGTCGTCGCCCGCGATCGGATGCCCCTGCGACGCGAGATGGACCCGGATCTGGTGCGTCCGGCCGGTCTTGATGGTGACTTCGACGAGCGTAAAGCCGGAAGCCCGAATGCCCCCCTTCGCCGGAATCAAATCCTTCACCTTCACCAGGGTAATCGACCGCATTCCGTCCGGGTCGTCCTTGGACACCACCTTGACGCGGCGCTCGCCGTCGGCTTGCAGGTACTTGTGCAGCGGCACGTCGATCACCTTGCGGTTGGCCGGCCAGGCCCCTGCCACCAGGGCCAGGTACGTCTTGCCCGTTTCGCGCTCGCGGAACTGGTCCTGCAGCCGGGTCAGGGCCGAGCGCTTCTTCGCGATCAGCAGGATGCCGGAGGTTTCGCGGTCCAGCCGGTGCACCAGTTCCAGGAATTTCACGCCGGGCCGTGCCCGGCGCAACTGTTCGATCAGCCCGAAACTGACGCCGCTGCCCCCGTGCACCGCCACTCCGGCCGGCTTGTCGACGGCGATCAGGTGCTCGTCCTCGAAAAGAATCGGAAACTCGCGCGCCGGGGCCGGCTTGTCCAGTTTTTCCGCGACTTTTTCGGAAATGCGCACCGGCGGCAAGCGCACGACGTCGCCCGCCTCGACCCGCAGGTCGGCCGCGGCGCGGCCCTTGTTCACCCGGACTTCGCCACTGCGAATGATGCGGTAGACATGGGTTTTCGGCACGCCCTTGAGCCGGCGGATGAGAAAGTTGTCGAGCCGCTGGCCGGCGGAATCCTCGTCCACCTCGACTAATTTTGCCTGCCCGCTTGCGCCGGACGCTGCGCCCCCTATAATCTGTTTCACTAGCGTTACGCTGTAAGTGGTTGATTTGCCTTGGAGTTTAGTCCACGCACTGCCACCGGCCACGCTGGAAGGTCGATGCCACCGTGACTCCTCGCGCGCAGATTGCCAGCCAGATGCCGGCAATGGCCCGCCAAGGTCGCGGCCAAGCCGGCACTTTGAAACACTGATACGGAATACCAGTCCGCGAGCCCGACGCTTGCGGACGGATCAAAGCGAGAACTCCTGTGTTGATGGCGATCTTCATGGCCTGCTGGCGGTGGCTCATAGCCCCGGCTGAGGGCTTTGCATCGCCGACGGTCCGTCCCGTGCGGACCGGATACGCTGCACGATCTGCAGCGCCTCAGTGCCGCCGCTATGGTGGCGCGTTCTTCGCCCCCATCCAAACGCCCTTGCCGCGCCTGCTGAGTTAGCCCTCCGCAGCCGCCGCTTGCCGGCCCGTTCCGTTCGTTTCAAGGCGTCTGCCAGGCATCGTTGACCCGCAGGGGTCTCGTTTGACTTGGGGGGACAGGTCGCGATTGCATGCAATCCGCCCTGTCGCAACAAATCAAGAAGAAGGAAGGTGACGCCATGAAGCGCATGCTGATCAACGCCACGCAGGCGGAAGAACGCCGGCTGGCAATCGTCGATGGACAAAAACTCCTCGACTATGAAATCGAAATCGAAGGGCGCGAACAGCGCAAGGGCAATATCTACAAAGCCGTGGTGACGCGGGTCGAGCCTTCGCTGGAGGCCTGCTTCGTCGATTACGGCGAAGACCGCCACGGCTTTTTGCCGTTCAAGGAAATTTCCAAGTCGTATTTCACCCAGGGGGTGTCGGTCTCGCAGGCCCGTATCAACGACGTCATCAAGGAAGGCCAGGAGCTGCTGGTCCAGGTCGAAAAGGAAGAGCGCGGCAACAAGGGCGCGGCCCTTACCACGTTCGTTTCGCTGGCCGGGCGTTATGTGGTGCTGATGCCCAACAACCCGCGTGGCGGTGGCGTTTCGCGCCGAATCGAGGGCGATGACCGGGCCGAGCTCAAGGAAGCGATGGACCAGCTCGAGTATCCGAACGGCATGTCCATCATCGCCCGCACGGCCGGCATCGGCCGCAGCGCGCCGGAGCTGCAGTGGGACCTGAACTACCTGCTCAAGCTGTGGAACGCGATCGACGGCGCGGCCAAGGGCGGCAAGGGCGCCTTCCTGATCTACCAGGAGTCCTCGCTGGTGATCCGCGCGATCCGCGACTACTTCAATCATGACATCGGCGACATCCTGATCGACACCGACGACATCTACGAGCAGGCCCAGCAGTTCATGGCGCACGTGATGCCCGAACACGCCGCTCGCGTCAAGCGCTACCGCGACGATGCGCCGCTGTTCTCGCGCTTCCAGATCGAGCACCAGATCGAATCGGCCTACGCGCGTGAAGTCAAGCTGCCGTCCGGCGGCGTGGTCGTGATCGACCACACCGAAGCGCTCGTGTCGATCGACGTGAACTCGGCCCGCGCCATCAAGGGCGGCGACATCGAGGAAACCGCCACCCGCACCAACCTGGAAGCCGCCGACGAGGTGGCGCGCCAGATGCGCCTGCGCGACCTGGGCGGCCTGATCGTCATCGATTTCATCGACATGGAAGAATCGCGCAACCGCCGCGAGGTGGAAAACCGCCTGCGCGACGCGCTGCGCCAGGACCGCGCACGCGTGCAATTCGGCACCATCAGCAAATTCGGCCTGATGGAAATGAGCCGCCAGCGCCTGCGCCCGGCGCTATCCGAGGGGGCGTCCATTCCCTGCCCGCGCTGCGGCGGCCACGGCCACATCCGCGACACGGAAAGCTCGGCGCTGCAGATCCTGCGGATCATCCAGGAAGAATCGATGAAGGACGGCACGGCCGCCGTGCACGTGCAAGTGCCGGTGGAAGTGGCGTCGTTCCTGCTCAACGAAAAACGCACCGAAATCGCGAAGATCGAGCTCAAGCAGCGCCTGAACGTGATCATGGTGCCCAACAAGACCCTGGAGACGCCCAACTACCGGCTCGAACGGCTCAAGCACGACGACCCGCGCCTGGACAACTTGCAGGCCAGCTACCACATGGCCGAGGAGATCGAGGATCCGACCACGGTCACGCGGCGCACACACGAACGCAGCAACAAGCAGGAGCCCGTGATCAAAGGTGTGCTGCCGGATGCGCCGGCCCCGATCGCGGAGGTCCGGCCGGCCCCGGCCCCGGCCAAGGCCGAGCCGGCCAAGCCCGCCGCCGCACGGGCGCCGGCACCGAAGCCGGCACCGACGCCGGCCCCGGCCGAGCATGGCTTCATGGCGTGGATCAAGGGCCTGTTCGGGGTTGCCCCGGCACCTGTGGCCGCGCCCGCGCCGGTGGTCGAAGCCAGGAAGGAAGACAAGCGCGAAGCCCGCGGTGAAGGCCGCGGCGACGGCCGCGGTGAAGGGCGTCGCGGCGGGCGTGGGCGAGACGGCGAGCGCCGTGACGGACGCCGCGGTGAAGGGCGTGGTCGCGACGGCGAGCAGCGCCGCGAACGGGAAGCGCGCGCCGAGGCTGCCGATGGCCAGCCGCGTCCGGAAGGCGGGCGTGGCCGCGATGGCGAACAGCGCACTGCCGAAGTCGGCCGCCAGCGCGACGGCGAGCAGCGCCGTGGTGATCGGCAGGAACGCGGCGACGGCCGGGGCGAGCGTGAGCCGCGTGAAGGCCGCGGTGAAGGCCGGGGCGAACGCCAGGGACAACGCGAGCGCCGTGACGGCGAGCAACGCGGCGTCGAAGGCACGACCGCAAACCTGCAAGTCGGCGCCGAGGGCGTGGAACAGCGCCAGGAGCGTCCGCCGCGCGGCGAACGCGGGGAACGCGGCGACGGCAGGCGCGAGCGCGGGGACGGCCGCCGTGGCGACCGGCGCGGCGAGCGCGGCCCGCGCGAGCCGTCGGTGGCCGGTGAAACTGCCGAAGCCGCAGCGCTGGCCGGCGCGGCCTCGTCGGTGGGGGTGGTAGCAGAGATGGGCGACCAGCAGGCCCCCGCGACCGACGCCGTTCTCGAGTCACACACCCACCAGGATGCGCGGACTCCCGAAGCACAGGAGGGCGACGAGCGGCGCGACCGCCGCTCGCGCGACCGCTACGGCCGCGACCGGCGCGAGCGTGGCGATCGCCAGCCGCGCGAGGACGACACAGGCGCGCCGGTGGCGCCGGCCGACGAGATGGCGCCGGAGCGCAGCGAGCGCCCGCGTTACCCGACCGGCTTCGTGAGCGAGGAGGCGGAAGTCGCGGTCGCGAACGCCGCGGCTGCGCCGTCACCAAAGCCCGAGATCGAAGTCGCGCCGGCCGCCCGCGGCCTGCCCAAGGTCCAGCCCTTCGAACTGCCGATCGAGGATTTGCTTCAGGTGGCCGAAACTTCCGGCCTGCAATGGGTCAATTCGGACGCGCAGAAGATCGCAGCCGCGCAAGCGGCCATCGCGGCCGAACCCAAGCCCGTCCGCGTGCCGCGCGAGCGGCCGCCGGCCATCGTGATCGACGAAGGTCCGCTGGTGCTGGTCGAAACAAGGCGCGACTTGCGCGAGCTCAAACTGCCGTTCGAGCAGAGCAGCCTGCCGCTGCAATAAGAAAGTCCGGCGCGAGTTGGCCGGCGCGGCGCGGCCTGGGAACGGGCCCTACTCGCTGGCCGCCCGCTTCCAGGCCTGGGCGGCGGCCTCATCGTCGCCGCGCTCCTCGGCCAGCAGCGCCAGTGCGCGCCAGGCGTTGCGGTGCAGCTTCGCATCCTTCAGTCCCATGGCCGCCTGGCTCATCAGCTGCTGCGCCTTGCCCCAGAGCTGGCGCTTCATGCAGGCCATGCCGGCGAGATATTGGAGAGTGGCTTCGCGTGGGTTCGCTTTTTGCGCCGCTTCGATGCGGGCCAGCCAAGCGCCGTCGAAGCTGTCCAGACCGGCTTCGAGCGCGCGAACCAGTTTCACCTTCAGGTTTTCGCCCATTTCCGCCTGGCGTTCCCACACCGGCAGCAACCAGTCGCGCGCCAGCTGGGCATCGCCACCGAGCGTGGTGAGCCGCTGCGCGGCGTGGATCGCCAGCTCGGGCATCAGGCGTTCGCCGGGCTCCAGGCAACTCCAGGCGCGCTGCAGTTGCGCCACGTCGTGCGCGTCGTTGAGCAGGTCGATCGCCAGCCCCCGCACGAGGCTCTCGGCCGCGGTAGCCGAGAATGCCCGGTGCTTGGACAACAAGCGCGCCGTTTCGAGCGCTTCGGCGGTCTGCCGGGTCAGGCGCGCCGCCTTGAGTTTCATCCGCAGCGCGACGGTGCGGCGAGCCGCGCCTTGCGGCAGGCCCCTGAGCCACGCCATCGCGGTCTGGGGCTCGCGATCGTCCAGCGACCAGCGTGCCGCGCGCATCAAGGCACCCTCATGCGTTTCCTGCGCGTCCCGCGACGACGCCTGTTCCAGCGCCAGTTTCAGGTGTTCTTCCCGCGCGGGCCGGTCCTGCAGCGCCTGCGCGCTTTCCGCTGCCAGCAGATGCGCCAGTGTGCGCACCTGCGCCGCGTTGGCCGGGCTCTGCCCGCCGCCGGCCAGCGATTTCTCCTGGCCGAGGGCGGCTTCGGCCGATTTGCGGGCACGAATGAAACGGCCGGCCAGCAAGTGCGAGAGCGAATCGAGCAGCGAGCCGTGCATGGCGCGCTCCTTCTGCAGCGAACGCCAGCGCAACGCCTGGCGCGGCAGGTCGAACAGCGCCGCCAGCGCGCCAAGCGCGGCGTGCAGGAATACGAACGCCGCGAACAGCAACAGCAACACGAGGTTCAGTGACAGGTCCACGCGGTAGGGCGGCCAGAATACGGTGACCGTGCCCTGGTTGTTGCCCGCGAACAGCGCGATGGCGACGGCCACGCCGAACAGGGCCAGGAGCCAGAGCGCGGCGCGCATCAGTGCCCGCCCGGCCGAATTGGAGCCATGGGACCGAGTCCCGGGGGGCAACGAACATCGCAAGCGCGGGGGCTTTTCATCCTATCGCCCCGCTGCCGCTGTGGCCAGAACGGCGAGAGTTTCATCGATCCGCGGCAATTCCACCGCACGCAGCTGGGCCTGCACCTGCTGAAGCAGGTTGGCGGCGACTTGCGTCTTGCGCGCCGAAGGGTCGAAATACTTGCGCAAGGCGGACGTCGCCGCGGCGATGTCCGCGCGCGCCGAGTCGGTCTGCCGCGACAACAGTCCCAGCCGCGCATTGAGCAGCTTGAACTTGAGGTTTTCGCGCAGGAAGAAGGCCTGCTCGGGCGCGAGCAGCACGGCATCAGGCTGATCGATGCGGCTGACCCGCACCAGGCTGCGCGCCTCATCGCGAATTTCCGCAAGAATGGTTTCCCACCACGCAAGCCGCGCCGGCGGCGCCTGTTTTCGCACTGCGCCGGCAGTGCCCGTGCCGGCCACGGCGTTGGCCACCGGCAGCTCGTCGATCAGCCGCGCCAGTTCGTCGAGCTTGACCAGCAGCCCCGGAACGTCAGTCACGCTCGCGGCGCGCACCCTGTCGATATCGCGTGCGATGGCCGCGCGCACGCGCGACAGCCGGGGCTGCGCGGCCCGCTCCAGCCGCTTGTCGGCGCTGCGCAACTCGGCCAGCAGGGGCTCGGCGCTACCCGTCAGCTGCGCCTGCTGCTGGGCCAGGCGCAGGCTCGATTCGATATCGACCACCAGGTTCTCGTCACGCGATCTCGAGAGGCTTTGAATCAGTTCCTCCACCTGGGTGCGCTGCAAGGCCACCTCGCCCAGCCGGGATTCGGCAAGGGCCTGGCGCGCCGCGATTTCCTGCGCCAGTTGTTGCGCCTGCCGCGCCAGCGCGCGGGCCTCGATCGCATTGCCGCCCGCTTCCTGGCTCTGGCGCGCGAGCTGTTCCTGGATGTTTGAAAGCTTCTGCCACAGGATCCCGCTGAGCGCCAAGGCCAGCCCGGCGATGGCGAGGAAAAAATAAATCAGGCCTCGCGCCACCAGCACGCCTTGCGGCCGCTGCCGCTCCTTCGCATCGGCGACGTCCAAGGCAGGAACCTGGCTTTCGACGGATTCAGGCGGACTCGACGGCTCGGAACTCATCGAATCGATTCTAGGGCCGCCACTACGGCGTCCAGAGCAGGCCGTGACTCGCAAACAACACCGAAGCCGGCCTTGCGCGCGGCCTGGGCGATGCGCGGGTGTGTCGCCACGGCGCGGCTGGGCGCCCAGTCGTGTTCCGGCAAAAGCGCCTGCAGGTGCCCGATCGCCTGCGAGCTGCTGAACAGCCAGACGCAGCCTGGAGCACTCCCCCACTGCCGCGCCTGCGCCAGCTGCGTCTCGGTCCACTGCGGCGGCTGCCGCCGATAGGCCGCCAGGACCTCCACTTGCGCGCCCGAGGCCACCAGCTGGTCGGCCAGCCAATCGCGGCCGCTGCTTGCGCCCTGCGCATCCGCCCCTCGCACGATCAGCACCTGCTGGCCGGCGGCCACCTGGCCGGCGACCTGCTCCCAAAGTGTTTCCGAATCGAACTGCGCGGCCTGCGGCGGCGGGGCGTCGACCAGCTCGCGGTCCACTCCGGCTGCCAGCAATGCCTGGCGTGTTCCGGTTCCCGGTGACCAGGCGCGCGTGCGTGCCGGCCAGCGCGCGCCATCGGGCATGCGGCCAAAGAAGTGGCGCACGGCGCTCCCACTGACGAACATCACGGCCCGGTAGCGGTCAAGCTGCTGCCATGCGCGCTGCAGGCCGGCGGCATCCGTGACCGGCGCAATTTCGATCAGCGGCAGCGCCTGCGCATCGAATCCGCGGTCCCGCAGGCGTTCCACCCACTGCCGCGCCTCGCTTTCGGGCCGGGTCACGAGAACGCGCATGACGCGGCCGCGTCAGTGGGCGCCCGCGGCGCGCAACCGCGCCGCCACGCCGGCGCCGAGCTCCGCCGCTTGTGTGAGGTCAGCCGCGGCGGCGGCCGATTGGGCGCGAACCAGGGCCGCCGACCCCTCCGGCTCGCCCCAGGCGGCGCGTAACTGCAAGTATTCCCCCGCGAAAGTCGCGTAGGCGGCCAGCGGCATCGAGCAACTGCCGCCCATGGCACGGCTCACGGCGCGTTCCGCCGCCACGGCCAGCCAGGTGGCCTGGTGCGACAGCGGCGCCAGCAGCTCGAGCAGGTCGGTGCGGTGGGCGCGCACCTCGATGCCCAGGGCGCCCTGGCCCGCGGAAGGCAGCATCTGTTCCGGCTCGAACACGTGGCGGATGCGCTGCGCCAGGCCCAGCCGTTTGAGACCCGCTGCGGCGAGGACGATGGCGTCGTACCGGCCTTCGTCGAGCTTGCGCAAGCGCGTATCGAGATTGCCGCGCAGTGGCTCGATCTTCAGATCCGGCCGCAGCGCGCGCAACAGGACGACGCGGCGCAAGCTGGAGGTGCCGACCACGGCGCCCTGCGGCAGCTCGGCGAACGCGGTGAAGCGGCCGGAGACGAACGCATCGCGCGGGTCCTCGCGCTCCATGACGCAGCCCAGGGCGAAGCCTTCGGGCAGATCCATGGGCACGTCCTTGAGCGAATGCACCGCGAGGTCGGCGTGCCCTTCCTCCAGGGCCACTTCCAGCTCCTTGACGAACAGCCCCTTGCCACCCACCTTGCTGAGGCTGCGGTCCAGGATCTGGTCGCCGCGCGTGGTCATGCCCAGCAGCGAGACTTGATGGCCGCGTTCCTCGAGCAGCGCTTTCACGTGCTCGGCCTGCCACAGGGCGAGGCGGCTTTCGCGGGTGGCGATAACTAGCTTGCTCAATGTCCTCACCTGTACATCAATCCGGGGAAACGACGATGCTAGCATGCACGCTGCCTAAAACCGTGGGCCTTCCGGCCCCAGCACGCGAGGAGCCCCACCTGATGCCGCCAAGCCCGCAACCGCCATCGCGGCGCGCCAAGGACAACGAACGTCCCCTGGTCGAGGACATCCGGCTGCTGGGCCGCATCCTGGGCGACGTGATCCGCGAGCAGGAGGGGGTCGAGGCCTATGAGCTGGTCGAACGCATCCGCAAGCTGTCGGTGGCATTCCGCCGGGATGCGGACCATGAAGCCGACAAGGCGCTCAAGAGCCTGTTGAAGTCGCTGTCGGGCGAGCAGACGGTAAGCGTGATCCGCGCCTTCACCTATTTCAGCCACCTGGCAAACCTGGCCGAGGACCGCCATCACATCCGCCGCCGCGCCATCCACGAGCGCGCCGGCGACACCCAGGAGGGCAGCATCGAGGTGGCGCTGGCGCGGCTGCGCTGGGCCGGCATCGGCGTCAAGGCCGTGTCGCAGGCGCTGGCGCACAGCTACGTGTCGCCGGTGCTCACGGCCCATCCGACCGAGGTCCAGCGCAAGAGCATCCTGGACGCCGAGCGCGGCATCGCCAATCTGCTGACCCAGCGCGACGAGATCAAGGCCAACGCACTGCCCAAGGACGCCCTGGCGCCGCGCGAACTCGCCGCCAACGAGGCGAACGTCCGCGCCCGCGTGCTGCAGCTATGGCATACGCGGCTGCTGCGCTTCACCAAATTGGCCGTGGCCGACGAAATCGAGAACGCGCTGAGCTATTACGAAGCGACGTTCTTGCGCGAAATCCCCAAGATCTACGCCGAGCTGGAGCGCGAACTGGGCCAGCATCCGGTCGCGAGCTTCCTGCGCATGGGCCAGTGGATTGGCGGCGACCGCGACGGCAACCCGAACGTCAGCGCCCAGACGCTGGAGTACGCGCTGCGGCGACAGTGCGAGGTGGCATTGCGCCACTACCTCACCGAGGTGCACTACCTGGGCGGCGAGCTGTCCCTGTCGGCGATGCTGGTGGGCGTCACGCCGCAGATGCGGGCGCTCGCCGACGGTTCACCGGACACCAACCAGCACCGGCTGGATGAGCCCTACCGGCGCGCCCTGGCCGGGATGTACTCGCGGCTGGCCGCCACCCTCAAGGAATTCACGGGTGGCGACGCCGCGCGCCACGCGCTGCCGCCGCGCAACCCCTACCTGCGTGCCGAGGATTTCCTCGCGGACCTGCACGCCATCGAAGACTCGCTGCTCGCTCACCATGGAACGGCACTGGTGCAGCAGCGCCTGCATCCGCTGATCCGCGCCGTGGAAGTGTTCGGCTTCCACCTGGCCACCGTGGATCTGCGGCAAAGTTCGGACCAGCACGAGGCGGTGGTCGCCGAACTGCTGTCGGTGGCGCGCATCGAGCCCCACTACGCAAGGTTGGGCGAACCGGCGCGGCGTGCGCTGCTGCTCAAGCTGCTGGCCGATGCGCGGCCCCTGCGCGTGATCGGCGGCCGATACTCGGAACACGCCCGCGGCGAACTGGCGATTTTCGAAGCCGCCAGGCGAATGCGTGAGCGCTTCGGCCCGCAGGCGATCCGCCACTACATCATCAGCCACACCGAGACGGCCAGCGACCTGCTTGAAGTGCTGCTGCTGCAAAAGGAAGCGGGCCTGCTGACCGGAACGATCGACGACAACGCGGTGGCCGACCTGATCGTCGTGCCCCTGTTCGAAACCATCGAGGACCTGCGCAATGCGCCCACCATCATGCGCGAGTTCTATGGGCTGCCCGGCATTGCCGCCCTGGTGCAGCGCTCCGGCGCCGAGCAGGACATCATGCTGGGCTACAGCGACAGCAACAAGGACGGCGGCATCTTCACCAGCAACTGGGAGCTGTACCGCGCCGAGATCGCGCTGGTCGAGCTGTTCGACCAGCTCGCCTCCATCCGGCTGCGCATGTTCCACGGCCGCGGCGGCACCGTGGGCCGCGGCGGCGGCCCCAGTTACCAGGCGATCCTGGCACAGCCCCCCGGCACCGTGCGTGGCCAGATCCGCCTGACCGAACAGGGCGAAGTGATCGGCTCCAAGTACGCCAACCCGGAGATCGGCCGGCGCAACCTGGAAACCCTGGTCGCCGCCACGCTGGAGGCCACGCTGCTGCAGCCGACCAAGCCAGCACCCGGGGCCTTCCTGGCGGCGGCGGAGGCTCTGTCGCAAGCCAGCATGGCCGCCTACCGCGCGCTGGTCTATGAGACGCCCGGTTTTACCGATTACTTTTTCGGCTCCACGCCGATCCGCGAGATCGCGGAACTCAACATCGGCTCGCGCCCGGCGTCGCGCAAGTCAACCATGCGCATCGAGGATTTGCGGGCGATCCCCTGGAGCTTCAGTTGGGGCCAGTGCCGGCTGACCTTGCCGGGGTGGTATGGCTTCGGCACGGCCGTGCATTGGTTCCTGCACGAAAACCCCACCCTGTCCCGGCAGGAAGCGCTGGCCCTGCTGCGGAAAATGCACCGGCAGTGGCCATTTTTCGGCGCATTGCTGTCCAACATGGACATGGTGCTCGCCAAGAGCGACCTGGCATTGGCCTCGCGCTATGCCGAACTGGTCGGCGACGCGCGGTTGCGCAAGCGCATCTTCACGACGATCGAGGCGGAGTGGCATCGCACCGTCGACGCCTTGCAGGCGATCACCGGCGAGAAACAGCGCCTGGCGACCAACCCCGCGCTGCAACGCTCGATCCGCCACCGCTTCCCGTACATCGACCCGCTGCATCACCTGCAGGTCGAATTGGTGCGCCGGTACCGCGAAGGCAAGATCGACGACCAGTCCCGGCGCGGCATCCACATTTCCATCAACGGCATCGCGGCCGGGCTGCGCAACACCGGTTGATGCCAGCTCATGAGCAAATGCCAGGGGCCTCCCGCACCCCTGCGTCAATCACCGCCAGTCGTCCGCCTTCACGGTCCTGGTA
>DATMBW010000445.1:0-6786 GCA_035559095.1 Ramlibacter sp. | reverse complement strand
AGCTGGAGGCGGTGCAGATCCCGCGCCTGGCCGAGATGGAGGACATGTCGGTGGTGACCGACGCGGTCGGCGAGTCCAAGGGTTACCACCTGCTGAAGAACTACGACGACCTGATCAACCTCGGGATCAAGTGCTGGCAGTACCACTTCGAGTTCCTGAACCTCGGCTACGCAGCCTACGTCTTTTTCCTCGACTTCGCGCAGAAGCTGTTCCCGAACATCCCGGCGCAACGCGTGACGCAGATGATCTCGGGGATCGACGTGATCATGTACCAGCCCGACGAGGAGCTCAAGAAGCTGGCGCGCCGCGCGATCGAACTGGGCGTCGACGAGGTCGTGTGCTTCAGCCCGCAGTGGACCGTGGTGGAGGAAGCGCTCAAGAAGCTGCCCAAGGGCGTGGAGTGGCTCACCTCGCTGGCGCTGGCCAAGGAGCCCTGGTTCAACATCTCCACCGGCACCGGCTGGTTCCACCACGACCGCTCGTGGAACGACCAGATGAATGTGCCGCTGTCGGGTATCGCCACCTACATCGCGAAATTGCGCCAGGGCCAGTCGATCGACCGGCCGACCGAGAAGGTGCGCGCCGAGCGCGACCGCATCACGGCCGAGTACCGCGCCCTGATCGACAAGCCCGAGGACCTGAAGCAGTTCGACGAGCTGCTCGGGTGCGCCAAGACCGTGTTCCCGTATGTCGAGAACCACCTGTTCTACGTCGAGCACTGGTTCCATTCGGTGTTCTGGAACAAGATGCGCGAGGTCGGCGCGATCATGAAGGAGCACGGCGTCATCCATGACGTCGAGGACATCTGGCTGCTGCGCCGCGACGAGATCAAGTCGGCGCTGTGGGACATCGTGACGGCCTGGGCCACCGGGGTCACCCCGCGCGGCACCCAGACCTGGCCCAAGGAGATCGGCTGGCGCAAAGGCGTCATGGCCAAGTTCAAGGAGTGGAACGCGCCGCCGGCCATCGGCACCGCCCCCGAAGTGATCCAGGAGCCGTTCACCATCGTGCTCTGGGGCGTGACCAACAAGTCGCTCGCCGACTGGGCTTCGGTGCAGGAGGCCGGCGACCCGGACACGATTACCGAACTGAAGGGCTTTGCCGGCAGCCCCGGCGTCGTCGAAGGCCGCGCGCGCGTGTGCAAGACCGTCGGCGAAGTCGGTGAACTGCTGGAGGGCGAGATCCTGGTCGCACCGACCACCTCGCCCTCCTGGGCGCCGGCGTTCGCCAAGATCGGCGCCTGCATCACCGACGTGGGCGGGGTGATGAGCCACGCCGCGATCGTCTGCCGCGAGTACGGCATGCCCGCGGTGGTGGGCACCGGGCACGCGACCAAGATCATCAAGACCGGCATGATGATCCGCGTCGACGGTTCGACCGGGGCCGTGAGCATTTCACGGTGACCGAGCGGCGATGATCGGCATGGCGCAAATGGCGGCCGGCGCTGCGGCGAGCTCCGCACTTTCGGGGCCGCCGCTGGTGTGCTGGTTCGAGGACTGCCGCAAGGAATCGGTGCCGCTGGTCGGCGGCAAGTGCGCCTCGCTCGGCGAACTGATCGGCGCCGGCGTGCGGGTGCCGCCGGGCTTCGCGCTCACGACCGAAGGCTACCGGCGCTTCATGGCCGAGGCCGGCATCGCGCGCGAGGTGCGCGCGATGCTGCAAGGCATCGACACGAACGACCTTGGCGCGCTGGAGGCCGCCAGCGCCCGCATTCGCCCGATGATCGAGGCGCAGCCGTTCTCCGAGGAAATGGAAGACCTGGTGGCCGAGTGCTACCGCAAGCTGTCGGTGCGCTGCGGCATGCCGGCCGCTCCGGTGGCCGTGCGCTCCAGCGCCACCGCCGAAGACCTGGCGGACGCCAGCTTCGCCGGCCAGCAGGACACCTACCTGTGGATCCGCGGCGCGGACGAGGTGCTGCACCACATGCGCCGCTGCATCTCCAGCCTGTACACCGGCCGCGCCATCGCCTACCGGGCGCACAAGGGCTTCGACGACGAAAGCCTGGCCATCAGCGTGGGCGTGCAGAAGATGGCCAATGCGTACACCGCCGGGGTGATGTTCACCATCCATCCGGCCAACGGCGACCGCTCGGTGATCGTCATCGACTCGAATTTCGGTTTCGGCGAATCGGTGGTCTCCGGCGAGGTCACGCCCGACCACTTCGTGGTCAACAAGGTCACCCTGGACATCATCGACCGCACGATCTCGCAAAAGCTCGTTTGCTACACGGTCGACGCGAAGACCCAGACCTCGCGCGCGGTGGAGGTGCCCTTCGAACGGCAGAAGGTGCAGTCCCTGATCGACGACGAGGTGACCGAACTGGCGTGGATGGGCAAGCGAATCGAGAAGCATTATGGGCGCGCGATGGATATCGAGTGGGCGGTAGACAAGGACCTGCCCGCGGGCGGCAACATCTTCGTGCTGCAGGCGCGCCCCGAAACCGTTTGGAGCCAGCGCGCGCAGACCACCGGCACCCAGGCGGCCGCATCGGCCATGGACTACATCCTCTCGGCCATGTTGGCCGGCAAAAAGGTCAGCTAGTTCACACGCCCCAGATTTTCCCCAAGCACCAACCCCAACCGCGTTTTGAAACGGAGTGAACATGAACGCACGCAATGAAGTACGGCCCATCGACGATCTGCGCAGCTATATCGCCGCGCTCGAAGCGCAGGGGCAGCTGCACCGGGTGAAAGCCGAGGTCGACTGGAAGTACGAGCTGTGCCACGTCTCCAAGGTCAACGAGGAACAGAAGGGCCCGGCGCTGCTCTATGAAAACGTCAAGGGCTACGACATTCCCGTTTTCACGAGCGCTTTCACCACGCCGCAGCGGCTCGCGATCGCGCTGGAGCAGGACCCGTCGCTGTCGATGAGCCAGCTGTCGAAGACGTGGATGGAGCTGACGACCAAGAAGCTGATCAAGCCGACCTTCGTCGACAACCCGCCGGTGATGGAAAACCAGATCACCGGAAGCGACATCGACATCGAGAAGTTCCCGGTGCCCTGGTTCTACCCCGACGACGGTGGCCGCTTCTTCGTCACGGCCGGCTACCTGGTCACGCAGGACCCGGACACCGGCTGGACCAACCTGGGCACCTACCGCTCGCAGGTGCTGGGCAAGGACATCCTGGGCTCGCAGATCATCAAGGGCAAGCACGGCGACATGCACATGAAGAAGTACGCCGAGCGCGGCGAGCTGATGCCCGCCGCCGCAGTGGTGGGCTGCGACCCGGTGCTATTCCTGGCCGGCTCGACGCTGGTGAGCGCCGGCGTCGACGAATACGACATCGCCGGGTCGCTGCGCGGCCGGCCGGTGCCGGTATTCAAGTCGGAGGTCACGGGCCTGACGCTGCCGGCCAATGCGGAGATCATCGCCGAGGGCTTCATCGATCCGAACGAATTGATGGAGGAAGGCCCGTTCGGCGAATACACCGGCTACTACTCGGGCAACAAGGGCAAGGACTACCCGAAACCGGTGCTGCGAATCAAACGCATCCTGCACCGCAACAAGCCCGTCATGTGGTCGACCACCGTGGGCAAGCCGATCAACGACATCCACATGATCCAGTCGCTGAACCGCACGGCCACGCTGTGGTACGACCTGGAGATGATGAAGGTGCCGGGCATCCAGAGCGTGTACATCCCGCCCGAGGCCTGCGGCCGGTTCTGGGTCGTGGTCTCGGTCAAGCAGATGTATCCGGGCCACTCCAACCACGTCGGCAACGCCGTCATCGCCAGCACCACCGGCCACTATGGCGTGAAGGGCGTGATCACCGTCGACCACGACATCCAGGCCGACGACTGGGACCGCGTCTGGTGGGCGCTGGCCACGCGCTTCGATCCCAAGCGCTCGGCCCAGATCATCGACCGCGGCCGCTCCACGCCGCTGGACCCGGGCCTGCCGATCGAGGCGCGCGACATCACCAGCCGCATCATCCTGGACGCCTGCACGCCGTACGAGTGGGCCAACAAGCCCAACGAGATCTTCATGGACCGTGCCGTGCTGCAGAAGGTTTCGGACCGCTGGAACCAGTACGGCTTTGCCGGCACCAGCCCGGTCGCCGGGATGATCAACCGGCTGACCCGGCCGGAGACGAAGAAATCGAAGGCCGCCTAGGGTTGTCATTGCGGGCTCGATCCGCAATCCATGTTGGCGCGCCGACGTGGATGCCGGATCAAGTCCGGCATGACAGCCCGGACAGAACCGTGTTGCACTTACAGGAAGGCGGCACCGCATGAGCCGGAAGGGCATCGTCATCGTCTGCAACCTCGACACCCGGGGCGAGGACATCGTGTTCGTGAAGGACCTGATCGCCGGCCGCGGCATCGAGCCGATCCTGCTGGACTTCAGCATGGAGGAGCCGCCGCCCTTCGCCGGCGATGTCACCACGGAGGAAGTGGCCGCCCGCGGCGGGTTGCCGATCGAGGTGGTGCGCGAGAAGTACCGCAGCGATCGCGACGCCGCCACCCAGAACCAGATCCGCGGCGCGGCGGCCATTGTCGACGAGCTCGTCCGGCAGCGGCGGGTGCACGGCATCATCGGCATCGGCGGCGGCACGGCCACCCTGGTGGCAACCTCGATCATGCAGCGCCTGCCGTTCGGCATGCCCAAGCTGATGGCCTCGCCGATGGCAGCCCACCCGGCCTACATCGACAAGTACGTCGGCACGCGCGACATCACGATGCACCACACGGTGCTCGACATCGTCAAGATGAACCCGCTGCTGAAGGCGCAGATCATCAATGCGGTGGGCGCGATCTGCGGCATGGTCGAGATGACGCAGGGAACCGAAATCCTCTTCGACAAACCCTGTGTCGCCGTCTCGTCCTTCGGCTTCGGCGAGATGGCCGTGCAGTCCGCCATCGGCATGCTCGAGGACGCCGGCTTCACGCCCATCGTGTGCCATGCGCAAGGCAAGGGCGACCGGGCGATGGAGGAGATGATCGCGAGCGGAGCTTTCCAGGGTGCCGTCGACCTGTGCATCGGCGGCGTGGTCGAGCACCTGTTCAAGGGCAATCGCGACCCCGGGCCCGACCGGCTGAAGGCCGCCGCGGCCGCCGGCATTCCCACAGTGCTGGCGCCGTGCGGCCTGGACATCCTTTCCTACGGGGGCCGCGCCGACATGCTCGAGAAGACGAAGGACCGGGTTCAGTACGTGCAGGACGCTTTGCGTGTGCAGGTGCGCACGACCGCCGGCGAGCTGCGCCAGGCCGCCGACGTGATCGCCGAACGCCTGAACGAGGCGCGCGGCGAGTGGACCTTTTTGGTGCCGCTGCAGGGCTGGTCGTCACTGGACCGCGCCGGACGCCCCATCCACGACCCGCAAGCCGACGCCGAATTCGTCGCGCGGCTCAAGGCCGGCCTGGACCAGCCCCAGCGGGTGAAGGAAGTGGACCTTCACCTGTACACGCCGGAATTCGCACGCGTCGCCGTTGACGAATTCGCGGGCCTGTTCGCCGCGTCTCGCGGCCGGCGCTAGGGCCCCTGAAGGAGCAGCCATGCTTGTGCGAAACTGGATGCAGCCCAACCCGATAACCGTCCCCGGCACCATGCTGGTGTCCGAGGCCAAGCGCATCATCAGCGAGAACAACCTGCATGCGCTGCCCGTGGTGGAACACGACAGGCTGCGTGGGCTGGTGACCCGGGCCAACCTGCTGCGCATGGGGCATTTCGTGCTGCGCACGCAGGACCCCGACGAGTTCGCCTACTTCGTCACGCGGGTGAGGGTGCGCGACATCATGCTGCGCAAACCGCAGACCGTCCAGGCGGGCGACTCCATGGATCACTGCCTGCGCAAGGGCCAGGAGCTCGGCGTCGCGCAGTTCCCGGTGCTCGACGGCGAGCGGCTGGTGGGCGTGATTTCGGCCAATGAGATCTTCCAGATCGCCGCCCATTGCCTGGGCGCCTGGGAACACCGCAGCGGCGTCACCGTGGGCCCGCTGCGCCTGGGGCCCGGGGTGCTCAGCCGAATTGCGCAAGTCGCTGAGGCCGCGGGCGCGGTGGTGCAGGCGCTGTATCCGGTCACCGACCGCGGAGCGCTGCAGTCCGAAAGTCGCGACAAGCACAAGATGATCATCCGGTTTCAATCGGGCGTCGTGCGCGATGTCGCGGCGGCGCTCGAGGCCGCGGGCTTTCCGGTTATCGAAGCGGTCGAATCCGGAAAGGGCGCGCCGGCCGCGGGCGGCGTGACGCCGCTGCGTCCGCAGAAGGCCGCGGCTTGAGGCCTCGGTCGGCCCGATGGCCCCGCCGCCCAATCCGTTCTGGCGTTTCTCGCTGCGTGTGTACCGGTTGCCCGGCGTGGAGCAGGCCTGCCTGGCGCTGCAGGATCGCTGCGGCGCCGACGTCAACCTGCTGCTGTTTTGCGGCTGGGCAGGCCGCGAGGGACGCACCCTGGACCGGCCCACGCTGCTGTCGGCGATCGCCTGCGTGGGCGACTGGCAGTCACAAGTGGTCGCGCCGTTGCGGCTCGCGCGGCGGGGGCTGAAGCGGCAGGAGGCGTTGGGCAAGGCAGGTGCGCTCGCGCCGCCCCTGCGCAAGCGCTTCCTGGCGCTGGAGCTGGCCCTCGAGCGGATCGAACAATCCTCGCTGGCCGAAGTTGCTTTGCAGTGGAAAGCGCCGGCACGCCGGATGCCGGCGCGCGAGGCTGTTCCAGCCAACCTGGCCTGCTATCTGGAGCTGCTGGGACACCCGGCCGGCCACGCCGAGCTGGCGCATCTGGGTTGCATCGCCGCGGCTTGCGCAGGCGCACCCGATGCGCTGAATTGAAGGCGTGCCGCCGCGCTCTTCCC
>DATMBW010000444.1:0-3135 GCA_035559095.1 Ramlibacter sp. | reverse complement strand
CCTTGTTTTCCTTGTTTTCCACCTGGCGCAGGTAGATGTCCTGCACCGGGTTGTGGGCTTTGCTCATCGTCCACTTGCCGCGCGGGCTGTCGATGACGGCCGCCTCGAGCGCCTTGTACAGCGCCTGCTTGCTGTTGAGGTCACCCTTCACCGCCGTGGCGCCCTGCACGAGGAGCTGGCCCGTGTCGTAGCCTTGAACCGCATACACGTCCGGCTGCAGGCGGAACGTTTTGGCATACGCGAGGCGGAACTGCTTGTTCCTGGGGGTGTCCAGCGCGTCGCTGTAATGCAGGGTGGTCAGGATGCCGTCGGCGGCGGGGCCGGCGGCTTCCAGTACGCCTTCGGTCAGGAAGCCGGAGCCGTAGAGCGGGATCTTTCCTTTCAGGCCGGCGGCGGCGTAATCGCGGATGAACTTGGCCGCGCCGCCGCCCGCGAAGAAGCAGGCCACCGCATCGGGCTTGAGCGAGGCGATTTCCGTCAGCAGCGCCTGGAATTCCACATTCGGGAAGGGCAGGCCGAGTTCCTTGACGATCGTGCCGCCCGCCTTGGTGTAGCTTTCCTTGAAGCCTTCGAAGGCCTCGTCGCCCGCCGCGTACTTCCAGGTGATCCAAACCGCCTTCTTGTGGCCCTTGTCGACCATCACCTTGCCCAGCGCCTGCGTCGGCTGCGAGTTGGTAAACGACGTGCGAAACACGTTGGGAGCGCACAGGGCCCGGGTGGCCGCATGGACGCCGGCGTTGGGGATCAGGCACAGGACGCCGCTGTCGCGCGCGACCTTCTGGATCCCCATCTGCACGCCCGAGTGCACGGTGCCGACCAGCACGTCCACCTTGTCGCGCTGCACCAGCCGGTTGGCGTTTTCCACGCCCTTGGACGGTTCGGACTCGTCGTCCACCTTGAACCACTCGATCTCGCGGCCGCCCAGCTTGCCGCCTTTTTCGTCGATGGCCATGCGCAGGCCGTTTTCAATGGCGACGCCAAGCTGTGCGAATGTGCCGGTGTACGGCAGCATCAGGCCGACGCGCACCTTGGCGCCTTGCGCGCGCACGATCTGCGGTAGCAACAG
The DNA here is from genome assembly GCA_035559095.1 of Ramlibacter sp. GTDB lineage: Bacteria > Pseudomonadota > Gammaproteobacteria > Burkholderiales > Burkholderiaceae_C > Ramlibacter. The sequence continues at coordinate 2,069 of DATMBW010000444.1, read as the reverse complement.
GCCGGTGGAAGCGGCGCCTACGATGGCGGCACCGCGGGCAAGGACAAGGCGACGACTGGTCATGTGGATATCTCCTCTTAAATTAGGCTTAAAGCATTGTTACCGTATGTGGCGCGGCCGCATACCATGACTTACCCGGATTACCACCGGTTGGGCCGCGCTGCGGCCCTCATACGGCGGTGCGCAGCTTGAACCGCTGGATCTTGCCCGTGGCCGTCTTCGGCAGTTCCGGGACGAACTCGATCCAGCGTGGATACTTGTACGGGGCAAGCTGGCTCTTGACGTGCAACTGCAGTTCGGCGACGGTGACCGCCTGGCCGGGTTTGAGCACCACATAGGCCTTCGGTTTCACCAGTTGATCGGTATCGGCGACACCGATCACGGCGGCCTCGAGCACCGACGCGTGGGAGGCCAGGCATGCCTCCACCTCGAACGGTGAAACGTAGATGCCGCCGACCTTGAGCATGTCGTCGCTGCGCCCGCCGTAGGTGTAGTAGCCGTCCGCGTCGCGCGTGTACTTGTCGCCGCTGCGGGTCCATTCGCCGGCAAACGTGGCCTTGGTCTTGGCCCGGTTGTTCCAGTACATCAGGGCCGCGCTGGGGCCGCTGATCTGCAGTTCGCCGATCTCGCCATCGCCGCACTCGCGGCCGTCGTCGCCCACGATCCTCAGTTCGTAGCCCGGCACCGCCTTGCCGGTCGTGCCGTAGCGGACCTGGCCGGGCCGATTGGACAGGAAGATGTGCAGCATCTCGGTGGACCCGATCCCGTCGAGGATTTCGGTGCCGTACGACTCGGTCCAGCGCTTGCCGATTTCCGCCGGCAGGGCCTCGCCGGCACTGGTGCACACGCGCAGGTTCAGCGCGTCGCGCTTGGGCCCGGCCGGATCCGCCAGCATCGCCGCATAGAGCGTGGGCACGCCGTAGAAGACGGTGGGCCGGAACTTCGCCAATACGCCAAATACATCGGCCGGCGTGGGGCGGCTGGGCAGCAGGACAGCGGTCGCGCCAACGCTCATGGGGAAGGTCAGCGAGTTGCCCAGGCCGTACGCGAAGAACAGCTTGGCCGCCGAATAGACCACGTCCTCCTCGCGCAGGCCGAGCACCCCGCGCGCGTACAGTTCCGCGGTCTGGACCAGGTGGCTGTGCAGGTGGACCGTGCCCTTGGGCGTGCCGGTGGACCCGCTGGAATAGAGCCAGAAACAGGCATCGTCGGAGCAGGTGTCCGCGACCTGGCGCGCCGCCGCGCCGGACCGGATCATCGCGGCGACCGAATTCGGCGTGGAGTCGCCTGCGACCACGACGGTCTTGAGCGTGTCGATCCTGCCGATCAGCCCTTCGAAACTCGGCAGCAGCGGCTTGGAGACGAACAGGCCCTGCGCCCGCGAATCGCGCAGCATGAAATCGAAGTCGGCGGTCGTCAGCAGCGTGTTGGTCGCGATCGGGACCACGCCGGCCAGAATGCAGCCGAGGAAAACCACCGGCCACTCGGGCGTGTCGAGCATCGCCACCATCACGCGGCTTTCCGGTGCGAAACCGCCGGCGCGCAGCGCGTTGGCGAATCGATGGGCCTGCTCGGTCAACTCGCCGTACGTCAGCTGTGCCCCGCTCGAAGCGTCGATGAATGCAGGCTTGCCGGATCGGCCGGCATTGCGCGCGAGCAGGTCGTGGGCGGCGTTGTAGTCGCGGGGAATATCGACGTGCGGCGGGTTGGTGCCGTGGTCTGCGCGGCTAAGGTGCATGTTGTCGTCTCCTGTGTCTGTCGCCGGATCGTTCGGCATGGTACCGGCGCAAGCGCCCTGGCGCCACACTTTGCCGGCCCGGAATTGCAAATGAGGTATAGCGCATTTCTCGCGATGCCGCTGATACTCTCACAATCCATCCCACCCTAGCTCGATATCCCCAAAAACGGCCGCCGCCCGGCAAATCTGCGCTGTGCAGTTCGCCCGGCCGCGCCAGTCATCGAGTCAAAACTGGCGCAATTTCAACACAATCTCCGCGTGCAATAAACTGCTTGACATGAAATTTTTGCGAAGCATACTGCAATCTTGATCTGGCGCAAACAAGGGGGAA
>DATMBW010000443.1:0-4215 GCA_035559095.1 Ramlibacter sp. | reverse complement strand
GCATCGTTTCAGGCGTGGCGATCATCATCACAATCAAGAGCAAAAAACCCGGCGTCGCTAAAGAGGCGAGGCCGGGTTGCGGGCTGATCGATCTTTAGCTGAATTTATTGAGCGCCCGCAAGCTGGAGCAAATCGGCGCTGTGGCCGCAGTATATCAACCCCAGCCGGCCAGGGCCGTCGCACCCAGGGCGCCGAAGATCAGCGCCGAAACCAGGTGCACGACGCGAATCGGCACGCGCCGCGTGACGCGGTCGCCGAACCAGACTACCGGCACGTTGGCCAGCATCATGCCCAGCGTGGTGCCGGCCACCACCCACAGCCAGGCGGGGTACTGGGCGGCCAGCATGACGGTGGCCACCTGGGTCTTGTCGCCCATCTCTGCCAGGAAGAAGGCGATCAAGGTGGTGCCGAAGACGCCCAGGCGCGGTGCGTTGTCGCCGCCTTTGTCGTCGAACTTGTCGGGGATGAGCATCCACAGCGCCATGGCGATGAACGAGCCCCCGAGGATCCAGCGCAGCACCTGCGGTCCGGCCAGGGCGGTCACCCATGCGCCGATGGCGCCGGCCAGCGCGTGGTTGGCCAGGGTGGCGACCAGGATGCCCAGCGCGATCGGCCAGGGCTTGCGAAAGCGCGCGGCCAGCACCAGCGACAGCAGCTGGGTCTTGTCGCCCATTTCAGCCAGGGCAACGATGCCGGTGGAGACGAGAAATGCTTGCATGAAAGAAAGGTCCCAGGCCGGTTCGAGCACACATTGACCGCGCAGCATCTCCGGCCAAAGCGGATGCAAGCGCGGTCAAAGGTCTCGCCAGGTCCGGAAAACTACCGTCTGCGCCATGGAGCGCGGGCCCCAAGTGTGTTGACGCAAACCCCTCTCGGATTCGAAGGGAGGCTACTCCCCAATGACAACTCGCATTCTAGCCGGGATCGACCGGCGCACGCTTCTGGCGTGCTTATTGCTTCGTTGTGGTGCGAATGCGGAAGTGCGCGGCGCTGCGCACCAATAACAGGCAATTCATCCAAAGAGGGGTTCATGGAAGCACTAAAACAGGGCTCTGATGCCTTGTTCATCCTTTTGGGCGGCATCATGGTGCTGGCCATGCACGCGGGCTTCGCGTTCCTGGAGCTGGGCACCGTGCGCAAGAAGAACCAGGTCAATGCGCTGGTGAAGATCCTGGTCGATTTCTCGGTGTCCGCCGTCATGTATTTCGTCGTGGGTTATGGCGTGGCCTACGGCACCAGCTTTTTCGTGGGCGCCGAGCAGCTCGCCGCCAGGAACGGCTATGAGCTGGTGAAGTTCTTTTTCCTGCTCACGTTCGCCGCCGCCATTCCCGCCATCATTTCCGGCGGCATCGCCGAGCGCGCGCGCTTCGGTCCGCAACTGGTGGCGACGGCGGTGCTCGTGGGCGTGGTCTATCCGCTGTTCGAAGGCGTGGCCTGGAACCAGGCCTTCGGCGTGCAGGCTTGGATCAAGTCGCTCACCGGCGCGGAGTTCCATGACTTCGCCGGTTCCGTCGTGGTGCACGCGATGGGCGGCTGGCTGGCGCTGCCGGCGGTGATCCTGCTGGGCGCGCGCAGCAACCGCTACCGCAAGGACGGGGCGATGTCGGCCCATCCGCCGTCCAACATCCCGTTCCTCGCTCTCGGGGCCTGGATCCTGACCGTGGGCTGGTTCGGCTTCAACGTGATGAGCGCCCAGACCATCGACAAGATCTCGGGGCTGGTGGCCGTCAATTCCCTGATGGCGATGGTCGGCGGCACGCTCGCGGCGCTGGCCGTGGGCCGCAACGACCCCGGCTTCGTGCACAACGGCCCGCTCGCCGGCCTGGTGGCGGTGTGCGCGGGCTCCGACCTCATGCATCCGCTCGGCGCGCTCGTGGTCGGCGCGATCGCCGGGGGCATGTTCGTGGCCATGTTCACCCTGACGCAGAACAAGTGGAAGATCGACGACGTGCTGGGCGTCTGGCCGCTGCACGGCCTGTGCGGCGCCTGGGGCGGCATCGCCGCCGGCATCTTCGGCGCCAAGGCGCTGGGCGGGCTGGGCGGCGTGAGCTTTGGCGCCCAGCTTACCGGCACCTTGATCGGCGTGGCCTGGGCGCTGGTGGCGGGGTCCCTGGTCTACGGCGGCATCAAGGCGGCCGCCGGCTTGCGCCTGACGCCGGAGGAAGAACACGAAGGCGCCGACCTGGCGATCCACCGCATCGGCTCGACGCCGGAGCGCGAAGCCACCTGGTGACGCTATGGGCGCCCGCGCTGGCGGACGTCGGGGGGTGTCGCTCTCGTGAGGTGGGTCGGATACGATGCGCGCTGTTACAGCTCGCACCATGACCATCGAAAGTCAACTGGCCGAATACCAGGGCTACCTGCTTCGCTTCGCCCGGCTGCAGCTGCGCAACGACGCCTGGGCCGAGGATGCGGTCTCGGAGACGATGCTGGCGGCCCTGTCCAAGCCGCAGTCATTTGGCAACAAGAGCCAGCTCAAGACCTGGCTGGTGGGCATCCTCAAGCACAAGGTGCTCGACATCCTGCGCCAGCGCCAGCGCGAAGTCAGCCTGAACTTCGACGAGGGGGACGGCAGCGATGAGCTGGACGCCCTGATGTTCAAGGCCGACGGCCACTACGCCGTACCTCCCGCCGATTGGGGCAACCCCGAACAGGAGCTCGATTCGCGCCAGTTCTTCGCCATCCTGGAGGCCTGCGCCGACAAGCTGCCGGCCGCCATGGGCCGGGTGTTCCTCATGCGCGAGTGGCTGGAAATGCCCAGTGAGGAAATCTGTAAGGAACTCAAGCTTACGCCGACCAACTTGTACGTCCAGCTGCACCGCGCCCGGCTGCGGCTGCGCGAATGCCTCGAACTGAACTGGTTTGGAAAGCGCGCCGCCCCATGAAAATCCTGCGCCGAAGCTGCAAAGAAGTGGCGGCCCTGCTGGTGGCCCGGGAGGACCGGGCGTTGCCGTTGGCCGAACGGGTAGCCCTTCGGCTGCACCTGGCGGTATGCGGCACCTGCCCCGCCTTCGAGCGCCAGCTGCTGACCATGCGCAACGCCTTGCGCCGGTGGCGCCGTTACACGGACGAATAGAAAAAGAAAAAATGCCCTGGCGGCCCAAAAACGTGCACAACCGTCCAAGATAGCCCATAATGCCTGAGTGTCCCGCAGTGCGCGGGCACAGGTGTGCGGTGAACGGTCGGTTTCGCGTGGTTTGTTATTGCGTTTTTCGGACTCCACTGCTTAGTGCGTTTTTTTTCAGGAGTCCTTTCATGGGCAACAAACTTTACGTGGGCAACCTGCCTTATTCCTACCGCGACAGTGACATGGAGCAGGCGTTCAGCCAGTTCGGCACCGTCTCCAGCGCCAAAGTCATGATGGAGCGCGACACCGGTCGTTCCAAGGGCTTCGGCTTCGTCGAAATGAGCACCGAGGCGGAAGCCAAGGCGGCCATCGAAGGCATGAACGGCCAGCAGATCGGCGGCCGCGGCCTGGTGGTCAATGAAGCGCGCCCGATGGAAGCCCGGCCCCCGCGCAGCGGCGGCTTCGGCGGCGGTGGTGGTGGCGGCGGCTACGGTGGCGGCGGCCGTCGTGAAGGCGGCGGTGGCGGCTACGGCGGTGGCCGCGGCGGTTACTAATCCATCGCAGCGCTTCGGCGAATGCATAAAAAGGGCCTAATCGGCCCTTTTTTCATGTCCGTCCTTTCAGGGTTTTTGCCGTCCTGGATGGACCCGGCCGGCTTGCACACACTCCAGATATCTGTTCCATAATGGAAAAAGCGTGGTCAGGCAGTTTTCACGCGGGATTGCGGTGAACAGGTCACTTTTCGCGTCGCTCGGTTTCAGTTGAATGCGTTTTCGGGACTCCATCGCTCTAGTCATTCGTTTTTTTAGGAGTCCCCATCGATGGGCAACAAACTCTACGTCGGCAATCTTCCCTACTCCGTTCGTGACAGCGATCTCGAACAGGCGTTCGGGCAGTTCGGGGTCGTCACCAGCGCCAAGGTGATGATGGAACGCGACACCGGCCGCTCCAAGGGCTTCGGCTTCGTCGAAATGGGCAGCGATGCGGAGGCCCAGGCCGCCATCAGCGGCATGAACGGGCAACCCCTGGGTGGCCGCAGCGTGGTCGTCAACGAGGCCCGCCCGATGGAGTCACGGCCCCCGCGCAGCGGCGGCTATGGCGGTGGTGGCGGCGGCTACGGCGGTGGCGGTGGTGGCGGCGGCGGCTGT
>DATMBW010000442.1:0-10120 GCA_035559095.1 Ramlibacter sp. | reverse complement strand
CGCTGGGGGAGTGCGCGCCCGACGCTTCCAGGGGCTTCTGTTCCGGAGGGTTGTAGGCAAACGGTCCCGGGTCGCTGCACGCCGCCGGTGGCGCCGCAGCCACGGGCGTGCCGGAGGCCGCCGGCTGGGCCGGCTGGGCAGCAGCCGAGGCGGCAGGCGCGACCGGCTTGATTTCCTTGGGTGGGGCCTTGGCAGCCGTCTTCATATAGGCAGCCACCACCCTGTCCTGCGCCTTGCAAAGCAGATAGGCGTCCACCTTGCCTTGCCATGCGGCCTTGGCGACGGTCTCGTCCGCTTTGGCCTTCGCCGCGTCGTCCGGCGGCGGCAGCTTGGCCGACACAAGGCCGCACGCCATCGCCAACACACCCGATACCAGAACTGTTTTCATGGGTCGTTCTCCTGCCGCCGCGTCAGGCCGGCCGTGCCGCGTCCACATCTTCGGCTGCCACTGTGGACGGCTGGCTGCGCTGCGCGGGAATCCTGCCGGCCTTGATGTCCTCGTACCAGTATCCGTGGTGCTCCCTGGCCCATGCCTCGTCCACAAAGCCCGTGCGCATGCCCTTGTACGCGCCGCGCATGCCGATCGTGCCCAGGTAGATGTGCAGCAGGAACAGGCTCATCATCGACACCGCCGCCACCGAGTGGACCATGTGGGCGACGTGCATCGTGCTGCGTTCGTACACCACGTTGGGAATGAGCATGTCCATCACCAGGCCCGACCCCACGGCGATGACGCCAAGCAGGAACGCGCCGATCCAGAACACGACCTTCTCCCCCGCGTTGAAGCGGTGCGCCGGCAGCTCATGCCCCGACCGGTCGAACACGCCGCCGATCCTGAGCAGCCATCTCAGGTCGCCGCGCTGCGGCCATTCATCGCGCACGAAAGTCAGGATCACGATGACCAGCGAAACCGCGAATACCGGGCCGGCGAAGTTGTGCAGGTTCTTCAGCACGTAGGTCAACCAGCCGAACAGCGTGGACCCCAGGACCGGCAGCAGGAAGAACTTGCCGAACGCCATCACGAGGCCGGAGATCGCGAGGATGCTGAACGCGATCGCGTTGGCCCAGTGCGCCGATCGTTCGAACGGGGTGAAGCGCTCGATCTTGCGGCCGGTTTCGGCATCACCGCCGATCGGGCCGCGCGCGAAATAGAAGATCGCGAGCGCGCCCAGCGCAATGAGGAACAGCGCCCCACCATAGGGAATGATCCAGTTGTTGCGCACCTGCCGCCACGCCTCGCCGGCCGTGGTCATGCGCGAGCCCGGGTACTGCACCGGCGCCTGGATCAGGACGCCGGCCTCGGGCGCCTGGCTCTTGGGCAGGCTGGTGAAGCCTTCCATGCCGGCGGCGACCCCCCGCCAAATCGGGGCGTTGTTGCCGGGCTGGACCTTGTTGCGGGATGCATTGTCCTGCTTCATGTAATTGGGGTCGGAGCTCGCGTCGGGCTTGACCTCGGGCTTGACCTCCAGAATGTTCTGGCCCTGGATGCCTCCTGGCGCCGCCGGGGCGGCAGGCGCGGGCACCGGATCATCCTGCGCCTTCGGCTGCGCGGACGCGGACAAGCTGATCGCCAGCGAGAAACCCAGCAGCAGTGATCGCAACCCAAGCATCATCAGGCCTCCTGCCGAGCCGCCGCCAGGGCCTCTCCCGGGGGCAGCGAACGAATGAAAGCGTTGGCGCACATCAATTCACGCGGGTGTAGTCGTTCTGCCCGTTCTGGGTGCGCGTCTTCAGATGCTGCTCCCAGCTGACCTTGTCACCGGGTTTCCAGCCCGGCGCCGCGAAGGGCATGCCGGTGCCCTGGAAGGCCGCGGTGTCCGGCCGCGCGCTGCTGTCGAGAGTCTGCGGCTTTTCAGTGCAAGCGGCCAGGCCCGCCACGGCGGCCACGAGGATCAGAGACTTGTTCATGATTTCGCTCCGCCGGGCTGGCCGGCCTGTCTGGAACCGTAGGCCGTGCCCCAGCCCCAGGCCTCCGCGCCCTTGCCGCGCTTGATCACGCGATTGCGGAAGATCTCGGCCACCACGTCGCCGTCGCCGCCCAGCAGGGCCTTGGTCGAGCACATTTCGGCGCAAGCGGGCAGCTTGCCTTCGGCCAGCCGGTTGCGCCCGTACTTCTCGAACTCGGCCTGCGATCCGTTGGCCTCGGGCCCGCCGGCGCAGAACGTGCACTTGTCCATCTTGCCGCGCACGCCGAACGTGCCCGCCGCCGGGAACTGCGGCGCGCCGAACGGACAGGCGTAGCTGCAGTAGCCGCAGCCGATGCACACGTCCTTGTCGTGCAGGACCACGCCTTCGTCGGTGCGGTAGAAGCAGTTGACCGGGCACACGGCCATGCACGGCGCGTCGGAGCAATGCATGCAGGCCACCGAGATCGAGCGCTCGCCCGGGATGCCGTCGTTGAGCGTGACGACGCGCCGGCGGTTCACGCCCCAGGGCACTTCGTGCTCGTTCTTGCAGGCCGTGACGCAGCTGTTGCATTCGATGCATCGCTCGGAATCACACACGAATTTCATTCTTGCCATCACAGCTCTCCTGTTAGCGCAGTCATTGCGGGCTTGACCCGCAATCCACGTTGGCGCGCCGACATGGATCCCGGATCGAGTCCGGGATGACACCCTATACCCATCAAACCGCCTTCTCCACGTTGCAGATCGTCGTCTTGGTTTCCTGCATCATCGTCACGCTGTCGTAGCCGTAGGTCGTGGCGGTGTTCACCGCTTCCCCGCGCACCACCGGCGCCGCCCCGCTCGGGTAGTAGGGCAGCATGTCGACGCCCTGCCAGCGGCCGGAAAAATGGAACGGCATCCAGCAGGTATCGGGGCCCACGCGCTCCGTCACCATCGCCTGCACGTTCAGCCGCGCGCCGGTGGGCGTCACCAGCCAGACCCGGTCGCCGTTGCGGATGCTCCTCTCGGCGGCGGCCTTGGGGTTGATCTCGACGAACGCCTCCTGCTGCAGCTCGGCCAGCCACGGGTTCGAGCGCGTTTCCTCGCCACCGCCTTCGTATTCGGTCAGCCGCCCCGAGGTGAGGATCAGCGGGAATTTCTCCGCCACCTTGTCGGTGACGTTTTTCTGCTGCACCGTCTTGTAGAGCGTGGGAAGGCGCCAGAACGCTTTCTTGTCGTCGTGCGTCGGGTACTTGGCCACGAGGTCCGGCCGGGTGCTGTACAGCGGCTCACGATGCTGCGGTATGCCGTCCGGGAAGTTCCACACCACGGCCCGCGCCTTGGCGTTGCCGAACACATGGCAGCCGTGGTTCTTCATGGTCACGCGGATGATGCCGCCCGAGGGATCGGTCTTCCAGTTCTTGCCTTCGGCCGCCGCTTTCTCGACGTCCGTCAGTTCGTTCCACCAGCCCAGCTTCTTGAGCAGCACATGGTCGAACTCCGGGTAGCCGGTCTGGATGTCGGAGCCCTTGGAGGCGGAACCGTCCTCGGCCAGCAGGTTCTTGCCGTCGCGCTCCACGCCGAAGTTCGCGCGGAAATTGCCGCCGCCGTCCATCACGTGCAGCGAAGTGTCGTACAGCACGTGCGTGCCGGGGTGCTTGAGTTCCGGGTTGCCGAAGCACGGCCAGGGCAGGCCGAAGAAGTCGCCCGTCAGGTCATAACCGTTGATTTTGTCCTTGACGTTGCCCTTGGCGCGCAGCGTCTTGACATCGAAGGCGGCCATGTTGCGCATGTGCGCCTGAAGCCGCTCGGGGCTCTGGCCTGTGTAGCCGATGGTCCAGACGCTCTTGTTGATCTCGCGCAGGATGTCGTCGGGCACCGGTTCGTCCAGGCCCTTGACCTTCTGCATCTTGAAGTTCTTGACCAGCTCCTTGCCGAAGCCCAGCTTGTCGGCCAGCTGGTACATGATCATGTGGTCGGTGCGGCTCTCCCAAAGCGGCTCGATCACCTTTTCGCGCCATTGCAGCGACCGGTTCGAGGCCGTCACGGAGCCGCTCGTCTCGAACTGCGTGGCGGCGGGCAGCAAGTAGACGGCCCGGTTCGGGTTGAGGTCCTCCGGCCTGCCGGGCATGGCCGCCATCGCCGCGGTGGCCGACGGATACGGGTCCACCACCACCAGCAGGTCCAGCTTGTCCATGGCCCGCTTCATCTCGAGCCCGCGGGTCTGTGAGTTCGGCGCGTGGCCCCAGAACACGACGCCTCGCAGGTTGGGCGTCTGGTCGATCAGCTCGTTCTTTTCCATCACGCCGTCGATCCAGCGAGACACGGTGATGCCCGGCTTGGTCATCATGGCCGGGCTTTCGAACCGTCCCTTGATCCAGTCGTACTCGACGCCCCAGACCTTGGCGAAATGGCGCCACGATCCTTCCACGATGCCGTAGTAGCCCGGCAGCGAGTCGGGGTTGGGCCCCACGTCCGTCGCGCCCTGCACGTTGTCGTGGCCGCGGAAGATGTTGGCTCCACCGCCCGACACGCCGATGTTGCCCAGTGCCAGCTGAACGATGCACGAGGCCCGCACGATCGCGTTGCCGGTGGTGTGCTGGGTCTGGCCCATGCACCACACCAGGGTGGACGGCCGGTTCTTGGCCATCATCTCGGCGATCTTGAACACCTGGGCTTCCGGAACGCCGCAGGCTTCCTCGACCTTGTCCGGCGTCCACTTGGCCATCACGTCCTTCTTGACCTCGTCCATGCCGTAGACGCGGTCGTTGATGTACTTCTGGTCTTCCCAACCGTTCTTGAAGATGTGGTACAGCATGCCGAACAGGAACGGGATGTCCGAGCCCGAACGGATCCGGACATATTCATCCGCCTTGGCCGCGGTGCGCGTGAACCGCGGATCCACCACGATCATCTTGGTGCCGTTTTCCTTGGCGTGCAGCATGTGCAGCATGCTCACCGGGTGGGCCTCCGCGGCGTTGGAGCCGATGTACAACGCGCACTTGCTGTTTTGCATGTCGTTGTACGAATTGGTCATGGCGCCGTAGCCCCAGGTGTTGGCGACGCCCGCCACGGTCGTGGAGTGGCAGATGCGCGCCTGGTGGTCGCAGTTGTTGCTGCCCCAGAGGCTTACGAACTTGCGCAGCAGGTAGGACTGTTCGTTGCTGTGCTTGGACGAGCCCACCCAGTAGATCGCGTCGGGGCCGCTGGCCTTGCGCAGCTCCAGGATCCTGGCGCTGATCTCGTTCAGGGCGGCATCCCAGCTGATGCGCTCGTACTTGCCGTTGACCAGCTTCATGGGATAGCGCAGGCGGAACTCGCCGTGGCCGTGCTCGCGCACCGATGCGCCCTTGGCACAATGCGCGCCCAGATTCAGCGGCGAGTCGAACACCGGTTCCTGGCGCACCCACACGCCGTTCTCGACCACCGCGTCGATGGCGCATCCCACCGAGCAGTGGGTGCAGACCGTGCGCTTGACTTCCACCTTGCCCTGGCCGACGGCGGGCGCCCCGCCCCCGGCGGCCTTGGCTTTCCGAACCAGGACGAGCGAGCTCGCCGCGATACCCACCCCGACACCCAGGCCCGATCGGCGCAGGAAGGCGCGGCGGTCCATCGTGGGCAGCGCGCGCGACAGGCCGCGCTGCAGGCTATGAACGAACGGGGAACGCGCAGCGGCCGAGCCGGCGCCCGCTTTTTTGGTCAACAACATGAGGACTCTCCTCAGGGTTGAGAGTTACACAAGGGTGGACTTGTAGTACTGCTTGACGTGCTCGGTCACGTGATAGCCGCCGCCCCGCTCGGGCGGCTCCTTTGCTTGCGGCGTTGTGGCCGATTCCTTCACGGCGCCGGGTAACAGGCTGGCTGCCCCGGCCAGAGCACCCGCGGTGCCTGCCCCTGCGAGAAGATGTCTGCGCGATAGCTTGCTCTTCGGCTCGCTCATGGCTGTCTCCCAATTGCTTCCGGTGTGGAAGCTTCGGACCATCGTCAAGTTACCTCACCCATTCGACCTGGACCCATGCAAAGCAGTGCATATATCGGCCGAATGTAGCTCCCGCTAAGTCCTTGTGCAAGCATGCAAACACGGGGGCAAGTACTACTTGAGCAGAACCGCAGCTCCCCGCGAAAAGTGAATGCTGCAATGCACCATTCGGTGCCGGCTCTCGTCCGATGAACGCCATGGGCCAAGTGCCGGCGCCAACTCTCCAGACAGTTAAAGCCACGCCGTCCACACGGCTTTGCCCAGTCGATTTCCGATGTCGGACCGGTCCTGCGCCGAGGGTCATTCGAGCATGTCGAAACCCTGGACCTCGACGCTGATAAAAGCCTGGGTAAAACGGGACAGCGCGCGGTAGAAGCGCGCCTTGGGATGCACGGCGATCGCGTCGCACATGGGCATGACCCAGGGCTGCAGGTGGACGGCGAAGAACTCACGCTGCCGCGCGAGGTTGGCTACCGCCACATCATCCCCGGCTATCAGGTAGCGCATCACTTCGCACAAATAGGCGATATGGTCCTCGGTCTCGGGGACGGACTCGTCGCGCTCGAGCCCCAGCGCCGCCAGGTCGCCGCGCAGCCGCGCCAGGGGCTTTTCGTTCAGGAAACCGCTCAGGTAGTGCGAGCCGAACAGGTACACCTCGGGCTTGCCCACGCCGCCGAACAAGGCGTCGTACTCCGCGGCCACCGCGCCGTCGTCCATGGCGCGCGCGGCGGCAACCACTTCGCGCCAGGGCTCTTCCAGGAAAGCACCGGCCGCGGGCGCTTGCGTGACGGCCGCGCGCAATGCGTCCAGCAGCGCGGTCGTTGCAGGTGCGTAGTACAGCTGCGCCAGCAGGCCGTACACCTCGGCGCGCGCGATTTCCTCATCCAGTGCGGCCGGCGTCGGGATTCGTTCCAGGGCGCCGGGGTCGAAGCCCGAGTTCGTATTCATGAAGGAGCTAAAGGTCCGTGATCCGTACTTCGTCCTGGGCCGAGTACATGTCGATCACCCGGCAATCGCCGCACATCTTCAGGCGTTCCAGCGCGGCGCCCTGGAACATCGAATGGCCGGCCAGCTTGCCGATCATCGATTCCACCGCCTGGAGAGTGCCGAACGGCTTGCCGCAGCGCACGCAGGCATAGGGCCGCGTCTGGTGGAGCACCCGGGCTTCCTGTCGCTCGCCGGTCAGCAGCAGGCGCGGCTTGAGAACGATCGCATCCTCGGGGCATGTCGTGGCGCAAAGGCCGCATTGCACGCAGTTCTTTTCGATGAAGCGAAGCTGGGGCAGCTCGGGGTTGTCCTGCAACGCGCCGGCCGGACAGGCGCTGACGCAGCTCAGGCAAACCGTGCACTTGCCCTTGTCCACCTCGATGGCGCCAAAGGGCGCGCCCGCCGCCGGCAGTTCGATCGCTTCGGGCCGCGCCGGCGCGTGCTCGATCAGGTGGTCCAGCGCCAGCTCCAGCGTGCTGCGCTTTTCCTGGACCACGGCAAAGCGCGCGGGCAGCGCGGGGATCGCCGGCGACGGCCCGGCCACAAGCAGTTGCAGCTCCTGGTCCAGGTCGGCCAGGCCGGTGGCACGCACCAGCTTGAGGTGCTCTCCGCCGTAGCCCAACCCGTTCAGGATCGCCTGCGCCACGCCCATCTGGTCCCGCAGCGCCTCGCGGTACTGCGGCGCTTCCTCATCGGTGGTTAGCACGCACACCCGTGACGCGCCGAAAGCAACCGCGCTGAGCCACACATCCAGGCCCAGGCTGGCCGTGTGCCACAAGGCCACCGGAATGACGTTGGCCGGCACGCCGTGCGCGACACCCAATTGGGCCGCGCGTCCCAGCTCTTCGACCAGTGCCCGGCCGCCTTCCTGGCTGTGCAGCAAGAGCGCCGCATCCTGCCCGCCGGCCCGGCAGTAGGTCGCCAGCAAGGTCTTGAATTTCAGCCCCTGTTCGGCCGCGCGCGGATAGGCGTAGGTAAGCGCGCCGGTGGGACAAACCGTGGTGCAGGCTCCGCAGCCCACGCACAGACTCAGATTGACCTTGACCTGCTGCCGTGACTTGTCGCTGGCGATGGCTTCGGCTGAGCAAATGTCGATGCAGGCATTGCAGCCCACGGTTTCGTTGCGGCTATGGGCGCAGAGCTTTTGCTTGTAGACGAAGAACCTGGGCTTTTCGAATTCGCCGACCAGCTCGCGCAACTTGAGCACTGCGGAAAGCAGGTTCCCGCCCGACCCGTCCACCGACGCCGCGGGCAAATGGAAGTAGCCCTGCGGCGGAGCGTGCTGCAAAAAAGCCGGCGCGGCGCGCAGGTCGAGCACCAGGTCGAACCGCTCGCTGCCTGCTTCGCTCTCGCGGCTGAAGTCGATGGCTCCGGCCGCCTGGCACAGCTTGACGCAGGTGCGATGCGCCGCGCAGCGCGCCAGGTCGATCTGGTAGTCCAGCCCGATCGCGCCTTCAGGACAGGCCGCGACGCAGGCGTTGCAGCGCGTGCACAGGTCCAGGTCGATCGGGTTGTTGCGGCTCCATTGGAGTTCGAAGGCGCCCAACCATCCCTGGAGGCTTTCGATGCGGCCGCCGAGCACCGGAAAGCGCCGTTCCTGCGCGCCGGCGCCTCCCTGCGTGAAGAGAGTCACGTCCAGCACGTCGCCGACCAGAGCTGCGACGCGCTCGGCTTGCTCCATGGGACCGATGACCAGCAGCCGCCCCGCGCTCCTGTAAGTGACCGTTGGCACCGGCTCGGGATCGGGCAAGTGCGCGGCCGCCAGCAAGGCGGCGATCTTGGGCATCGCCCGCGACGCATCCCGGCTCCAGCCGCCCGTTTCGCGGATGTTGACGAATTTGACGGGTGCGACCGAAACGCCACCATCGCCCGCGTTGCGCGCCTCGGCCTCGCTGCGTTCGGCGATTTCGGCGAACAGCCGGTGCTCCTGGGTGCAGGCGACGACCACCTCGTCACCGCCCTTGATCGCTTCCTGGAAAGCGCCTGCTTCGCGCCGGCACAGGGTGGAATGAAGGGCTAGGACCTCACCCACTGCCGCGCTCAGGGTCTTTTCCTGGAGCGGCATGGTCTTGTTGCAATCGCAGATCAGGGTCGGCATTTTGGAGTGGCTCGGACACTGCTGGAGGAACCGGTTCGGACTTTGCCACGCTTTGCACGATGGGGTTATCCGCAACATCCCTTGCCTCGCGCGCGGCTTGCCCCTGGCGCTCCTCCTGGTCGAACAGGCCGAGGAACCTGGCGCTGGCGAGCTGGCGCAGCATGGCCGGTGGCACCGGGTCGGGCCGCGAATAGTCCCCCGTATACACGTCCATGCCGTCCATCACGTTGTAGCGGGGATCGGCGAACAGTTTCTTCATGGCCGCATTCTTGACCTCGGGCGCCACATCGGCGGCTGCGAATCGCGTGTAGTCCGAATCGGGCGTCAGCGACTTCACGTCCTCGAGCGTAAGCGGCGGTTCCTGCAACTGCCCGGCGGGAGCGGCCTGCGTCACCGGGTCCGCGGATGCGATGGCATGAGAAGGGTCCGCCGCTGCCGGGCGGGGCGGCGGCTCCGGCTGCGGCTGCGACTCCACCGCCCTGCCTTGCTTGACCTCGAGTTTGCGCCGGGACCATCGCCGCAGGAAGCCGTCGTCGCTCATGGCGTGCCTTCGCCGAACTTCTTGTCGGTCGAGATCGAAGCCGGGTTGCCGAACCGGTCCTGCAGCGGCTTGAAACTCTCGGGGCGTTTGCGCTTCTTCGGCTCGACCACATAGTGTTCGTCGGTAAAGCCGCGCATCCACTCGATCACGTACTGCGGCGCAGGAACCTGCTCGACCGTTTCCTGCGCGTCCAGCCATCGGCCCGCGTCGTGATAACTCAGCGAAACCATCTCCGGGCGCGGGATCGGTTCGTCGCTCACACTGGCCCGCTCCTCCATGCGCCAGAGCACGAACCAGCAAGGCGCCGGCGTGGTGAGGTTGAGGTAATAGCCTTCCGCGTCATCGCGAAAGAGCTCGACCGTGAAGCCTGGATGCAGCCATCGCTCTTCCGACTCGCTCCTGAACAGCAGGCGCGGCTGCGCGCCGAATGCGCTCTCGTGCGCAACCACGTCGGCCAAACTCCAGCGCCAGGGCTGCCAGCGGTTGTCGATGCGCTCGCGGCGCATGATCACCGCAACCTCGACGCTGGGGCGTTGGCTCATGGAGCTACTTTAGTGGATGTCGGTCGGGCCCGCACTGGGCCCCTGGGGCACTGTGGTTTATCCGATGGTGAGCCGCTGTGACCGCCC
>DATMBW010000441.1:0-13103 GCA_035559095.1 Ramlibacter sp. | reverse complement strand
CGCCCCGTCGTCGCCTGTATTTCGTCAATGACGGCCACCGATTCCCGGGCGGCGTCGTCATGCAGGCACAGGATCACCAGGTCCACGCCGGCCATCAGGTCGCGCTTGGCCGACGCGTTCTTGCGCAGCTCCGGCGCAATGCTGACCAGCTCGACGCGCGGCAATTTTTCAAGCCGCTCGCGAATCTGCAATCCGGTGGTTCCGGCCTCGCCATCGATAAAGACCTTGACCATCTTTTTTCCTCTGGAAACCCCGTAGCCACTGTAAGGCAAACGGGTTTTGGTGCGTTGCAGCATGATACAGTCGCAAGCTGCAAATTGCAGGCGGCCTTTTCAATAGCCGGTGCCCGTCGTCGGGCAAACCCCCACCCGTTCCTCGAGAGACACCTCATGAAGATTCACGAGTACCAAGGCAAGGAAATCTTGCGCAATTTCGGTGTGCCTGTGCCGCGCGGCATTCCGGCCTTCACCGTCCAGGAGGCGGTGGAAGCCGCCCAGAAGCTGGGCGGGCCCGTCTGGGTGGTCAAGGCCCAGATTCACGCGGGCGGCCGCGGCAAGGGCGGCGGCGTCAAGCTGGCTCGCTCGGTCGACGAGGTGAAGACGCTCGCCGGCCAGATCCTGGGCATGCAATTGGTGACGCACCAGACGGGCCCGGCCGGCCAGAAGGTGCGGCGCCTGCTCATCGAAGACGGCGCCGACATCAAGAAGGAATACTACGTTTCGGCCGTGACCGACCGCACCTCGCAGCAGGTGGCGATCATGGCCTCGAGCGAAGGCGGCATGAACATCGAGGAGGTGGCCCACGCCACGCCCGAGAAGATCATCAAGGTGTTCGTCGATCCGCTCGTCGGCCTCACCGACGGCCAGGCCAGGGAATTGGCCAACGGCATAGGCGTGCCGGCCGGCTCGACGGCGCAGGCGGTGGACGTGTTCAAGAAACTCTACAAGGTGTACATGGACACCGATGCCAGCCTGGTGGAGATCAACCCCCTGATCCTCGAAGGCAACGGCAGCATCAAGGCGCTGGACGCCAAGTTCAACTTCGACTCGAATGCGCTGTACCGCCACCCCGAGATCGTCGCGCTGCGCGACCTGGACGAAGAGGACCCCGCGGAGATCGAAGCGAGCAAGTTCGACCTGGCCTACATCAGCCTGGACGGCAACATCGGCTGCCTGGTCAACGGCGCCGGCCTGGCCATGGCCACGATGGACACGATCAAGCTGTTCGGCGCGTCGCCGGCCAACTTCCTGGATGTGGGCGGCGGCGCCACGCCCGAGAAAGTGACCGAGGCCTTCAAGATCATGCTCAAGAACAGGAACGTCAAGGCCATCCTGGTCAACATCTTCGGCGGCATCATGAAGTGCGACACCATCGCCAACGGCATTGTCGCGGCGTGCAAGGCCGTGAACCTGAGCGTCCCGCTGGTCGTGCGCATGAAGGGCACGAACGAAGAACTGGGCAAGAAGTTGCTGGCGGACTCCGGCCTGCCCATCATCAGCGCCGACACCATGGCCGAAGCAGCCCGCAAGGTCGTGGCAGCGGTCCGATGAATTCAAGGTCGAGCGTTCAGCGTTGAGCGTGACCTCACGCCATACGCCGGACGCCCAACGCTCAACCCAGGAAAAATTATGTCGATCTACATCAACAAAGACACCAAAGTCATTACCCAGGGCATCACGGGCAAGACCGGTCAGTTCCACACCGAGAAGTGCCAGGAATACGCCAATGGCAAGAACTGCTTTGTCGCCGGCGTGAACCCCAAGAAGGCCGGCGAGAAGATCTTCAACATCCCGATCTTCTCGTCCGTCAAGGAAGCCAAGGCGCAGACCGGTGCGACGGTGTCGGTGATCTACGTGCCCCCGGCCGGCGCCGCCGCTGCCATCTGGGAAGCCGTCGAAGCCGATCTGGACCTCGCGATCTGCATCACCGAAGGCATTCCCGTGCGCGACATGCTCGAAGTGCGCAACAAGATGAAGGCCAAGCTGGCCGCCGGCGGCAAGGAAACGCTGTTGCTGGGTCCCAACTGCCCGGGCCTCATCACACCCGATGAAATCAAGATCGGCATCATGCCCGGCCATATCCATCGCAAGGGCCGCATCGGCGTGGTCAGCCGGTCCGGCACGCTCACGTACGAAGCCGTGGCGCAGCTCACCGAACTCGGGCTGGGACAGTCCAGCGCGGTGGGCATCGGCGGCGACCCGATCAACGGCCTGAAGCACATCGACATCATGAAGGCCTTCAACGACGATCCCGACACCGACGCCGTCATCATGATCGGCGAGATCGGGGGCTCGGACGAGGCCGATGCCGCGCGCTGGTGCAAAGCCAACATGAAGAAACCCATCGTCGGCTTCATCGCCGGGGTGACGGCCCCGGCTGGCAAGCGCATGGGGCACGCCGGCGCGCTGATCTCGGGCGGCGCCGACACGGCGGAAGCCAAGCTGGCGATCATGGAAGAGTGCGGCTTCAAAGTGACCCGCGATCCCTCGGAGATGGGCAAGCTGCTCAAGGCGCTTCTGTAAGCAGTATTACGAACGGCCGGCATCGCTGCAGCCGGTAAACTGGGCCGGCCGAAAAAAAGGAAGGCCCCCGGGGTGCGCCGTGCTTCGGGCGCTTTCCCGTCGATAACACTGGAGCGCGTGCATGGAGCTGCTGCAAAGTCCCGAATTCTGGATCGGTCTGGTCAAGATCATCTGGATCAACATCATCCTTTCCGGGGACAACGCTGTAGTGATCGCGCTGGCCGCGCGGGCGCTGCCTCCCAACCAGCAGCGCATGGCGGTGCTGTGGGGCTCCGGCGCGGCGGTCTTCATGCGGATCGCCCTGACGGTGGTCGCAGTGCAGCTGCTTGCGTTGCCCTACCTGCAAATCGTGGGCGGCCTGCTGCTGCTCTGGATCGGCGTGCAGTTGCTGGGCGAAGAGGATGAGGGCGAAGGGGAGGCCAAGGAGCACGGCACCCTGATGGCGGCGGTGCGCACCATCCTGATCGCCGACCTCGTGATGAGCCTGGACAACGTGATCGCGGTGGCCGCGGCGGCCAAGGGCAGCCTCACACTCCTGATCCTGGGCCTGGCCATCAGCATTCCGCTGGTCATCTTCGGCAGCACCTTGATGATCAAGCTGATGGAGCGCTTCCCGATCATCGTGGTGCTGGGCGCGGGCCTGATCGGCTGGGTCGGCGGCGAAACCATCGTGAGTGACGCGGCGCTGAAGGACGTTCTCGGGGCCCAGCCGTGGCTTCATTACGCGGGGGCCGCCGTGGGCGCGGCTTTTGTCGTGGCGCTGGGCAAGTTCCTGCAGTCGCGCGACCGCATGAAGACCGCGTAGAGCGTTTGCAGCAAGCGCCGCCGGCTCGGGCCGATGTGCGCGGATTGCAACAAAACGTTCGGCGGCCGTGACAAAGTCCCTTGTGGGCCGCGGAGCCGTCTGTTAACGTGGCCTGCAGGAGGCCTGCACCCTGTTTGTGGCGTCGCGGGTGTGGATGTCGCGCGCAAGCCGCGGACCGAACGTAATCCTGGACAAGGGGCCGGCAGTGGGCAAATCTTCATCGGCGAAACGTCGCCAGTTCTGGCGCACGGACTGGTTCGTGGCCGTCCTGGTCGTGGTCGCGGTCTTCGTCCTGCACCAGGCCTCGGATGTGACGGACACCGTCGAGCGGCGCTTCTATGATTTCGCCAGCACCAGCAGCGGCCGGCAACCGTCCGAGCGGATCGCCGTCATCGCCATCGACGACCAGAGCATCGCCAACATCGGCCGCTGGCCCTGGCCGCGCGATGTGCATGCCCAGCTGATCGACCAGTTGGCTGCAGCCAAGGCCAAGACCATCGTCTACACGACGTTTTTCTTCGAGCCGCAGACCGACCGCGGACTGGCTTTCATCCGCAAGATCAAGCAAGCCCTGGGTCCGGCAGGCGAGGGCCAGGCCCCCGCGGCCGAGCAGGTCGCCAAGGTCATTGCGGAGGCCGAGCAGACGCTGGATGCGGACGCCAAGCTGGCCGCGAGCATCGCACGGGCAGGCAATGTGCTGCTGCCTTCGGTCTATACGCTGGGCGAGCCGCAGGGCAAGCCCGACAGGGACCTGCCTGCGTACGTGGGCAAGAGCGCGATCGACGAAGCCAGCGGATTTTCGATGCCGGCGATCCGCAGCCAGTATCCGATCGCCTCGATCGGCAATGCAGCAGCGGGTATTGGGCACCTGAACCAGCTCAGTGATGTCGACGGGGCGGTGCGCAACGATCCGCTGCTGGTCAACTACTACGGCAGGGCCGTGCCCTCCATGGCGCTGCTGGCCGCCGCGCGCAGCCTGAACCTGGGCCCCGGCGACATCCGGCTCAACCCGGGCGATTCAGTCCAGGTCGGGAAGCTGCGCGTGAAAACGGACGACAGCGCCAGGATGCTGCCGCAGTTCTACAAAGGCCGCGACGGCAAGCCCGCGTTCGCGGTGGATTCGTTCTACGACGTGCTGAGCGGAAAGATCCCGGCAAGCAAGTATGCCGACAGGATCGTCCTGGTCGGCGCGACGGCCGCCGGGGTGGGCACCACCTTTGCGGCGCCCGGCTACGCCGGATTGTCGCCGGCGGAAATGATGGCGCACATCACTTCGAGCATCCTGGGCGAACACTTCATCGTCCAGCCCGCCTGGGCGAGTCTGGCTGCGCTGGCCGCATTCCTGTTGGTGGCCGCCTATCTCGTCGCGCTGCTGCCCCGGCTGTCGGCGGGCATGGGCGCGGGAACCACGGCCGCGCTGTTCGTCTTGCTGATCGCAACCGAGTTCATCCTGTTGTCGACTGCTTTCCTGTGGCTGAAACTCATGTTTCCGGTCGTGTTGCTGGTGATCGGCCACCTGGCGCTCACCACCAAGCGCTTCCTGGTCACCGAGGCCGGCAAACTCAAATCCGACGACGAGTCCGCCGAAACCAACCGCATGATGGGGCTGGCACTGCAGGGACAGGGCCAACTCGACGCGTCATTCGATCGTTTCCGGCGCGTGCCCATGGGCGACACGGTGATGGACAACCTGTACAACCTGGCGCTCGACTTCGAGCGCAAGCGCCAGTTCAACAAGGCGCAGGCGGTGTACGAGCACATGGCCGGCTGGAACAAGGATTTCAAGGACCTGCAGTCCAAGCTCAATCGCGCGAGGAACCTGTCCGAGACCGTGATCCTGGGCGGTGGCGGCGCCCACCCCGGCGGCACCATGCTGCTCGAAGGCGGGGCGGTGGAAAAGCCCATGCTGGGCCGCTACCAAGTGGAAAAAGAACTCGGCAAAGGTGCGATGGGCGTGGTTTACCTCGGCAAGGACCCCAAGATCGGCCGCGTGGTGGCGATCAAGACCATGGCCCTGTCCGAGGAGTTCGAGGGCGATGAACTGGTCGATGCCCGCGAACGCTTTTTCCGCGAGGCCGAAACGGCGGGCCGGCTGCAGCACCAGAACATCGTCACCATCTTCGACGCCGGCGAGGAGCATGACCTGGCCTACATCGCCATGGAGTTTCTCAAGGGCAGGGACCTGGTCGATTTCTGCAGGGAGGGTCAGCTGCTGCCCATCCCCAAGGTGCTGTCGATCGTGGCCCGCGTCGCCGAAGCGCTGGCCTATGCCCATCGACAGAACGTGGTGCATCGGGACATCAAGCCCGCCAACATCATGTACGAGTTCGACAGCGATACGGTGAAGGTGACGGACTTCGGCATCGCCCGCATCACCGATGCGAGCAAGACCAAGACGGGACTGGTGCTGGGCACTCCCAGCTTCATGTCGCCCGAGCAGATCGCCGGCAAGAAGGTGGACGGGAGATCGGACCTGTATTCGCTGGGCGTCATGCTGTTCCAGATGCTCAGCGGCGCGCTTCCGTTCCGCGGCGAGTCGATGGCCGAGCTGATGTACAAGATCGCCAACGAGGACGCGCCCGACGTGCGCGTCATTCGCAAGGACATTCCCGAGCGGCTGGCCAACATCGTCGCGCTGTCGCTGAGCAAGCGCACCGAAATCCGTTACCAGGATGGTGACCAGTTTGCCGCCGACCTGCGCTCGGTCCTGGCCGAGTTGTCGGGAGCGCCGGCCCCTGTGGCCGGACCCGCCGCGCGCACCGGCCTGGCAAGAGCCGTCCACGTCGACCAGACTGCGGCCCTGCCGGCGGGAGCGGCACCGGCCGGCAATGCCGACTCGGACAATACTGTGATCCTTGGCCAAGGCGCCCGGCCCGGGTTCGAACCGACCGTCATCGGAATGCAACGGCCGCCCGGCTATGATCCGACGCAGAACAGAGCAGCGGGTGATAACCAAGTTTTCGCCAAGACCGATGTGATCAGCAGGCCAAGGGCAACCGGCACCCCTGCCGCAGGGACCGACCGCACGGATCCGGAGGCTTGACTCCCGCAACCTATGAATTACGAGTTTTGCATACGCACCGATCCCGGGCTCGCGCGCGAGAACAATGAGGACTCCGTCGCCGTCGACGAGCCGACCCGCCTTGGCATCCTGGCCGACGGCATGGGCGGCTACAACGCCGGCGAGATCGCCAGCGGAATGGCCACCACCTTCATCAAGTCGGAACTGGGCCGTTGGCTTTCGCAGGCGGGGCGGTATGCGAACGCCCGCGAAGTGCGCCGGGCGATGGAAATCTGCGTGGACAATGCCAATCGCTCGATTTTCAATGCCGCCAATTCCAACCCCCAGTACAGCGGCATGGGAACGACGCTGGTGTTGGGCGTGTTCCAGGACGTGCGGCTCATGCTGGGCCACATCGGGGATTCGCGCTGCTATCGGCTGCGCGGCACGGAGTTCGTCCAGATCACCAAGGACCATTCGCTGTTACAGGAGCAGATGGATGCCGGCCTGATCACGGCCGAACAGGCGGCGACCTCGAGCAACAAGAACCTGGTGACGCGGGCACTCGGCGTGGAAGACGCAGTGTTGCTGGAAGTCAACGAGTACAAGGTCGAGCCGGGCGATATCTACCTGATGTGCTCGGACGGGCTGTCGGACATGGTGGATGATGAAGGGATTGCCAGGATACTCGGCAGTGAGACTTCCCTGGAGCAGCGGGTGGTTGAACTGATCGACACTGCAAATGCCAATGGGGGTCGGGACAATATCTCCGTTCTTGTGGCGCAGGCCGGCACGGATACGAAAAAACGCGGCTTTATTTCCAGATTGCTGGGAAAATAGTCTTTGGTATTAGGTTTTACGATAACGAGTCATACAGACAGGAGCGGACCATGCCGAAAATGATCGTTTCGATCGACGGTGTCGTCATCAAGGAAGTTCAGCTGACCAAGGACCGCACGACGCTGGGTCGCAGGCCTTACAACGATATCGTGATCGACAACCTCGCGGTCAGCGGCGAGCATGCCGTGCTCCAGATGACGGGCAACGAGGTCTACCTGGAAGACCTCAACAGCACTAACGGCACCTATGTGAACGGCAAGGCCGTCAAGAAGCAGCTGTTGCAGAATAACGACACTGTCGAGATTGGCAAGTACAAGATCAAGTACATCAACGAAGCGGCCAGCCCGGGCTTCGAGAAGACGATGATCATCAAGGCCGGCTCGGCCGGCATCATGCCGCCCCCGCCCGTGCGGCCGGCCGCGCCGGCGGGCGCTGCCGCCCAAGCGCCGGCCCCGGTTGCCGACGCGGTACAGGCGCAGGCGGCCATCAAGGTGCTCTCGGGCGCGGCGGCGGGCCGCCAGGTGCCCCTGGTGAAAGTCGTGACGACTATCGGCAAACCGGGGGTCGCGGTTGCCGCGATCACCAGGCGACCGCATGGGTTCGTGGTGGCGCATGTGGAAGGCGCCAACAAGCCCACCTTGAACGGAACCGCCATCGGCGCGGACCCGGTGACGCTCAAACACGGGGACCTGCTCGAACTGGCCGGAACGCAGATGCAGTTCGTCCAGGGCTGATCGCGTGGGCGGGCAAGCGCCGGCACCACGTTAGGGCGGGGGTCGCGGCCCTATGGGTTTGCTCTCGAAGCATTGGTCGAGGATCGCGGTCACGCTCATTCCACTGGTGTTCGCGCTGCTGCACGCGAGCGGCGTCATGCCCATGGGGGTGCTGCAGCGCCTGGACGACATCATCTACGACGCCCGTCTGCGCGCCACCATGCCCAGGACGATGGACGAGCGGATCGTCATTGTCGACATCGACGAAAAAAGCCTGGCCGAAGTGGGGCGCTGGCCGTGGGGCCGCAACCGGATGTCGGAGATGGTGCAGGAACTGTTCGACCGGCAGCATGCGGCCCTGCTGGGCTTCGACGTCGTCTTCGCGGAGGCCGACGAGAGCTCCGGCCTGAGGCGGCTGCGGCAGCTGGCACAGGCGGAGCTCAAGGACCAACCCGGTTTCGCCGACAGGCTCGGTCAGCTTCAGGCCGCACTCGATTACGACGCGCTGTTTGCCCGGGCGATGGAAAAACGTCCGGTGGTTCTGGGCTACTACTTCACGAGCGATCGCGATGGGCGCATCTCCGGCGTGCTGCCGGCACCGGCCATGCAAAAGGAAAGCCTGCGCGGCCGGCCGATCAACTTCACCCGGTGGAACGGCTATGGCGCCAACATCGAGCAACTGGCGCGCGCGGCCCCCATGGCCGGTTTTTTCAACCCCATCGTCGACGGCGACGGGGTGGTGCGCTCGATTCCCCTGGTGGCCGAATACAAGGGCCAACACTACGAAGCGCTGTCGCTCGCGATGTTCCGCATGCTGACCGGACTGCCGGGCGTCGAACCCGGATTTCCCCGCGAGCGCTTCCTCTCGCGCAACTACCAGGGGCTCGAGAGCATCCTGCTGCGCCAGGGCCAGCGCACGCTGGCCGTGCCGGTGGACGACCGGGTCGCGGCGCTGGTGCCCTTTCGCGGGCCCGGAGGAGCCGCCAGCGGCACGTTCAGGTATATCTCGGCGTCCGACCTGCTCGGCAAGCGCCTGCCTGCCGGCAGCCTGAAGGACAAGATCGTCCTGGTGGGCACCACCGCGCCGGGCCTGCTCGATTTGCGGGTGACGCCGGTCGGCGAGACTTACCCCGGCGTGGAGACGCACGCCAACGTCATTTCGGGACTGCTGGACGGCAAGATTCTCGTGAAGCCGGACTATTCGGTCGGCTATGAGGTCGTCGTGCTGCTGCTGGCCGGATTGACGCTGGCGTTTGCCCTGCCGTTGCTGACGGCCACCCGCGCCGTGCTCGCCAGCACGGCGGTGCTCGCGGCACTGTTCGCGCTGAACTTCTGGCTCTTCGCCGCGCACGGCCTGGTGCTGCCGCTGGCGGGCGCCCTGGTGATGGCGTTCGCCGCCTTTGCCTTGAACATGAGTTACGGCTATTTCGTCGAAAGCCGCAGCAAGCGCGAGCTGGCCAACCTGTTCGGCACCTATGTCCCGCCCGAGCTCGTCGACGAGATGGTGAAAGACCCGGACAGCTACAGCATGAAAGCCGCGAACAAGGAGCTGACGGTGATGTTCTGCGACATGCGGGGCTTTACCAAGATGTCGGAAAAAATGGAGCCCACGCGGCTGCAGGAGCTGCTGAACGCGGT
Source organism: Ramlibacter sp. (assembly GCA_035559095.1). Taxonomy (GTDB): domain Bacteria; phylum Pseudomonadota; class Gammaproteobacteria; order Burkholderiales; family Burkholderiaceae_C; genus Ramlibacter. The sequence goes on along the minus strand of DATMBW010000441.1, from coordinate 3,584 downwards.
GTTCAGCCGCCTCACCGACCTGATCCGCGCCAACCGCGGCACGATCGACAAGTACATGGGCGACTGCGTGATGGCGTTCTGGGGAGCACCGGTGGAAATTCCGGACCACGCCTCGATGTCGGTCAAGACCGCCATGGAAATGGCCAACGCCGTGCGCCGGATCAACGAGGAGCATCGCGCCAACGGCATTCCGGAAATCGGCATCGGCATCGGCTTGAACACCGGCACGATGTGCGTCGGCGACATGGGCTCGCACGTGCGCCGCAGCTATACCGTGATCGGCGACTCGGTCAACCTCGGCTCGAGGCTGGAAGGCCTGTCCAAGGTCTACGGCGTGGATATCGTCGCGAGCGAAACGACCCGGCGGCTCGCCGGCGGGTTCGCCTGGCAGGAACTCGACCGGGTCCGCGTCAAGGGCAAGGAGCAGGCCGTCGGCATCTTCTGGCCCGTGGCCCCCGCCGACCGGCTGGACAAGGAGCACGGCGACGAACTCAAAACCTGGGCCTTGTTCCTGAAGGCCTACCGCGCCCAGGACTGGGACCAGTGCGACGTACTGCTGCTCAACCTGCAGCGCATGAATGCGAAAAAATACCTTTACGAACTGTATTCCGAACGTGTAGCCTCGATGAGATTGCTGCCTTTCGATCCCACGTGGGACGGCGCAACCAATTTCGAAACGAAATAAGGACCCCGATGAAGGTGCGCGTGTTGGGCTGTTCCGGTGCGATCGCCAAGGACTGTCGAACCACGTCCTTCCTGATCGATGGGGACGTGCTCGTGGACGCCGGCACGGGCGTGGGCGATCTGACGCTCGATGAGATGAAGGGCATCGGGCACGTGATGCTGACGCATTCGCATCTGGATCACGTGGCGGCCCTGCCGCTGATGGTCGACGCCATCGCATCGCAGCTGGCCAAGCCCATTGTGGTCCACGCGCTGGCGGGCACGATCGCCGCGCTCAAGGCCCATCTCTTCAACAACGTCATCTGGCCCGACTTCAGCAGCATTCCCACGCCCGCGGCCCCATTCATCCGATTCGAAGAAGTGCGCGTGGGCCAGACCCTGGAAATCACCGGCAAGCACATCGAGGTGCTGCCGGCGGTCCACACGGTCCCGGCCGTGGGCTACGCGGTGACGGCGGGCAGGGGCTGCTGGATCTTCAGCGGGGACACCGAGCGCAATCCCGCCTTCTGGCGTCGCATCAACCAGCTGAACGTGGCCGCCCTGGTGATCGAGACGGCGTTCAGCAACCGCGAGAAGGATCTCGCCAAACGCAGCCTGCACCTGTCGCCGCACGCGTTGGCCGACGAACTCGACCGCATCGACCGGGACAAGTCGTTTCCCATCTACATCACGCACACCAAACCGGCCGAAACCGAGCTGATCATGAACGAGATCCAGAAGTTCGACCAGACGCAGCCGTTCGGGCCGAACGTGGTGCACGACATCCGTTGGCTGCGCGCGGGCCAGGAGTTCGAGATATGAGCGCTGTACTCAAGCCCGAGCGCGATTCGGAGCAGGCGTTTTTCGACTCACAGCAGTTGCCGCCCGAGAAGCGGGGCGTCTCGTTCGAGGCCCTGTTCTACCGCCAGCTGCAGCAGGTTTCCAGCCGGATCCACGACACCGAGAACATCGACCAGATCATGCTGGAGGCCAGCCAGGATATCTGCAGGCTGTTGAACGCGGATCGCCTGACGCTCTATGCGGTGAACGAAGACTGCACCGCCATCGTCTCCAAGGTCAAGACCGGCCTGAACACCAGCCGCGACCTGAAGCTGCCGATCAGCGCCCAGAGTCTGGCGGGCTATGCCGCTTCGAGCCGGCGCACGCTCAACGTCGCGGACGTCTACGACGATGCGGCGCTCAAGCAGATCCATCCGACGCTCAGCTTCCTGAAGGAAGTCGACAAGCGATCGGGCTACCGCACCAAGCAGATGCTGGTGATCCCGATCCTCGACGGCGACAACCTGCACGGCGTGCTGCAGGTCATCAACAACAAGAGCGACCAGCCGTTCGGCGAACTCGAAGTCGAGGGCGCAACGCAGTTGTGCAAGACGCTGGCCACGGCCATCCGCCAGCGCATGCAGAAGGCCGACGAAAGCCAGCGGCGTCGCGCGACCAAGTACGACGGGCTGGTCGCCGAAGGCGTCATGACCGCCGACGAATTGCAGCAGTGCATCCAGCAGGCGCGTGAAGAGGGCAATCCGGTCGAGCACACATTGATGGCGGGCTTCCGTATCCGGCCGGCGCAGATCGGACCTTCGCTGGCGAAGTACTTCGGCGTGCCTTATGAGCCGTTCTACGCGGGGCGCATCCGCTCGGAGATCCTGCAGGGGCCGCTCAAGCGCGAATTCGTCCAGGAGCAAGGCTGGATCCCGCTGGAAGAATCGCCCGAGGGGCTGGTTGTCATGTGCACCGACCCCGAGGCCGTACGCGGCTCGCGGATTGTGCCGCAGGTCTTTCCGCGCTACCCGAAATTCACCTACCGCGTCACGACCCAGACCGAGTTCGAGGAGACGGTGGCGCAGCTTTACGGCGCCGATGAGGCATCGATCGACGAGCTGTTGGCCGACCTGAGCGGGCCGCTGGAAGACGAGGGCGACGAGTCGGGGCTTGAATCGGCGGCGGCGGACAACGAGCTGGTGAAATTCGTCAACAAGGTCATCGTCGACGCCCATGGCCAGAAGGCTTCGGACATCCACATCGAGCCGCTGCCGGGCAAAGCCAAGACCGGCATCCGGTTTCGCATCGACGGCAGCCTGCAGCCCTACATCGAAGTGCCCTCGCATTTCCGGCAGGCCCTGGTCACGCGGCTGAAGATCATGTGCGACCTGGACATCTCCGAAAAGCGCAAGCCCCAGGACGGCAAGATCAAGTTCAAGAAGTTCGGTCCGCTCGACATCGAGCTGCGGGTGGCCACCATCCCGTCTTCCGGCGGCGTGGAAGACGTGGTGATGCGCATCCTGGCCGCCGGCGAGCCGATTCCTCTCGAGAAACTGGGCCTTACGCTCCACAACAAGGAGCGCATCGAACAGACCGTGAGCAAGCCCTATGGGCTGTTCTACGTGTGCGGCCCGACCGGCTCGGGCAAGACCACCACGCTGCATTCGATCATGAAGTTCCTGAACCGGCCGGAAACCAAGATATGGACGGCCGAGGATCCGGTTGAAATCACGCAGAAGGGTTTGCGCCAGGTTCAGATCAACAAGAAGGCGGGGATCGATTTCGCGCTGGTGATGCGGGCATTCCTGCGCGCCGATCCCGACATCATCATGGTGGGTGAATCGCGTGACAAGGAAACCGTGTCGATGGGCATCGAGGCGTCGCTGACGGGGCACCTGGTGTTCTCCACGCTGCACACGAACTCCGCCCCGGAATCGATCGTGCGCCTGCTGGACATGGGGATGGACCCGTTCAACTTCGCCGACGCGCTGCTGGGGATCCTTGCCCAGCGGCTGGCCAAGAAGCTGTGCGACTGCAAGCAGGAGTACACGCCGGACAGCGACGAGATCAAGCTGTTCGTCACCGAATACGCCGAGGAGCTGCGACATTCGTCGGCCTGGAAAGCCGACTACGCCGGCGAA
>DATMBW010000440.1:0-6035 GCA_035559095.1 Ramlibacter sp. | reverse complement strand
GCGCGCGACCTGTTCGCGCGCATGGCGCCCGACGTGGAATGCGACGGCGAGATGCAGGGCGATTCGGCACTGTCCGAAGCCGTGCGCCGCGGCAGCCTGATGGACACGACGCTCAGCGGCGAGGCCAACCTGCTGATCTGTCCGAACCTGGACTCGGCCAACATCATGTTCAACGTGCTGAAGATGACGGGCGGCCACGGCATCACGGTGGGCCCGATGCTGCTCGGCGCCGCCAAGGCCGTGCACGTGCTCACGCCGTCCTCCACCGTGCGGCGCGTGGTCAACATGACCGCGCTAGCCGCGGCGGGGGTGGCTTACTCCGGATAGGGAAACGAGGCGGCGGGACCCGCCTCGCGGTGTGCCGGCTTAACCGGCGTGCTCGTGATGCGGGCTCTCGACCGGCGGCGTGCCTTCCTTGAGGTGCTCGCGAATCTGCTGGCGCAATTCCGGCGTGTCGGTGTGCTGGTGGACCGCCACCGCGTGCTGCACCGCCGCCTCGACCAGTTCATCGTCGCTGTCCGCGGCAATCGCGACGGTGCAATTGCTGACGCTGGGAGTTTCGCGGCAATCGACGTATTTGCGTGTCATAAAGCCTCCTGATGCGCAGGGTGGACGGACGTGCCCCCGCGGACGCGAATGCCATCTCGTCAGGAGCGCGCTTATGCGGCAGGGCCGCAACTGAAAATTATGGTCCGCGCGCAATGCTTTTTCAACGCGGGCCCCCCGCTGCTGGGCCGTGTGCACGGCCTTGTTGAAGAGTTGACGAGGCCAGGCCCAGACGCGACCACGCGTGCGCTAGTGGCCGCACGCGCGAGAGCACCCCGCCTTCGCTGACCGGATGCCGGAAACCTTGCCTTGCCGGGGCGTTAGCGGACGCGACCGCGGCGGAAGAGGTTGACGATCGCCAGCAGGATGACGGCGCCGATCAGGGATACGACCAGGGAGCCGATGCTGAAGCCCTCATTGATCGTGCCCATGCCGACCAGCGGCGAGATCAGCCAGCCGCCAATGAAGGCGCCCACGATACCCACGACCACGTTCAGCAGGATGCCCTGCTGGGCGTCGGTCTTCATGATCAGGCTTGCAAGCCAGCCCACGATACCGCCAACGATTAGCCAGAGTATGAAACTCATGTTGAGACTCCTTTGCCACGAACGGCTGTTGCTGATAGCGGGCCGGTCCCTCGCGGTTTCCGACCACCCGCCGCCAAAAACGAACGGCCGGTGCACGCAATATCGTTCGCCCACTGTCAGGCCGGCGTAGTCGCCAGTATTGGCCCGGCGTGCGCGCTTGTCGCATGGCGGCGTCGGACGCGCCCTACTCCCGGGCGGGACTTGATCGCGCCACACGCGAAAGTTGGAAAAGCTTCGCGCTGCGGCGTGATCACTTCCCTTGCAACGCGATGACGGCACGCCGTCGCTTCGCAAGCGTTCTTGTTGTTCTTCCCCATGTCGGGCGCTCATGGTCAACATCGAGCTCGAGCTCGAGCTAAACAGCAGGTCAGGCTTTCCAGCCGCGGGCTGCGGCCCCATGCGTGCAAGTCCCGTCCTACGGTGCCACCGGCATCAGGCCGCCTTCAAGGCGGACTGCTCTCCGGCACGGCCGCGCTAGCGTCGTGCCTAGACTTGATTCATTCAGGAAAAAGGAGTTCGAACATGACCGCCCACGATTTCGCCCGCTTGCGCAAGAGCCTCGTGTCGTTCGGCGTGGCCTCGCTGCTCGCGGTGACAGCCGCCACCGCCCAGGTTGCCACCGGTACCACCGGCATCGATGCCTCGGGCAACTACCAGCTGGAAGTCCGGGCCTGCATGACAGGCCAGACGCAGCAGGACCAGGCCACCTGCCTGAGAGAGGCGCGCAATGCGCAAGCCGACAAGAAGCGCGGCTTGCTCGACAACGCCGGCGCCCGGTTCGAAGCCAACGCGATTGCGCGCTGCGACGTGCTGGCCGGCGACGAGAAAGCCGCATGCCAGGCGCGCATGATGGGCTTCGGCCACGTCACGGGCAGCGTCGCCGGCGGCGGCCTGCTGCGCGAAGTAGAAACCGTGGTCGTGCCGACCGGTTCGGGTTCCGTGGCGGTCGAGCCCCAGACCTCGGAACCGGTCGTCGTGGTGCCGACCCAGTAAGCAGCATGGTCCAGGAAAGCGGGCTCGCGCCCGCTTTTTTCGGCGGCCTGGAGCCTAACAATACAACGGCATGTGTTGCTGAACCTGCGCAAATGTAACGGTCTAACCAGAATCTCAAGCTCAAGGGTCCTTCCCGTCACTTCTGCTAACGCCGTACGCATCCAGCTTGTCAGCATAAGGCTCCCTGCAAAACAATCGAAAGACCAATATGACAATCAAAAAACATTCCGGGAGCCGCTGGATGCGTGCCCTACAGTGGATCGGCGCAGCGGGCACGGCCGCCGTTCTGGCCGCCTGCGGTGGTGGCGGCGGCGGTGGAGGATCGACGGACGGCATGCTGCGGGTGGCGCTGACCGACGCGCCGAGCTGCGGCTACGATCACGTCTTCGTCACGGTGGAAAAAGTGCGTGTGCACCAAAGCAGCGGCGCAGCCGACGCCGATGCGGGCTGGAGCGAAGTCATCGTGTCGCCGCCCAAGAAGATCGACCTGCGCACGCTGGAGAACGGCGTGCTGGAAGAACTGGGCACCACGCCGTTGCCGCAGGGCCAGTATTCGCAGATCCGGCTGGTGCTGGCGAGCAACACCGCGACCGGCACCACCAGCCTGGCCAACTCGGTCCAGCCGACCGGCGGAACGCTGACCGCCTTGTCGACTCCCAGCGCCCAGCAAAGCGGCTTGAAACTGCAAGCCCACTTCGACGTCGCAGCCGGCCAGACGACCGATGTGCTGCTTGACTTCGACGCGTGCAAGTCGGTCGTCAAGGCCGGCAACTCGGGCCAGTACATCCTCAAGCCCGTGGTGAGCGTGGTGCCTCGCGCCGTGAGCGGCATCCAGGGCTACGTCACGACCACGCTGAGCTTGAGCAGCACCACCGTCGCCGCACAGCAAAACGGAGTCACGATCAGGTCCACCGTGCCCGACGGCGCGGGCAAGTTCAGCATTCCGTTCCTGCCGGCCGGCACGTACACGCTGGTCATCGCCTCCGACGGTCACGCAACCGGCGTCATCACCGGCGTTCCGGCGGGCACCGCCACGACTGTCGTCAGCAGCACCGCGACGGCGATCACGACGCCGGCCTCCGCCATGGCGAATGTCACGGGCACGGTGAGCGTGACCTCGGTTTCGGGCACCGGCACCGTATCCACCGCGCTGACCGACGCGACCGTGCGCGCGCTGCAGACATTGACGGGAGGACCGACGATCGAGCTGGGCAACCAGGCCGTGGACGCCATGCTCGGCACTTATGCCTTCCGCTTGCCGGTTGGCGCACCCGTCAAGGCCGCCTTCGTGTCCGGCGGCCCGGTGAGCTTCGTGGCCGACCCCGCCGTGGCGGGCAAGTACACGATCCAGGTCCAGTCGCCTGGACGCGCGAACCTGGAAAAGCCAGCCGACATCAGCAGCGGATCTTCAGTCCCCGTGAACTTCGCTTACGGCCCATGACGAGCTGAGAATCGCTGGCCACCGCTTCACAGGCGGTGGGCCAGCACGACCGCTGCAACAGCGTGTACTTGCGGCGGCGTCCTACAACCATGAACGCGCTCGCCGCTACCCTGGAGCGACCGTGTTCAAGCGACTTTTCAGCACGGGCCCGTCGGGCCCGGTTTTCTATACCGTGCTGGTTGCCGCGCTGATCGGATTCGGGCTCTTTTTCGATCATGTCGCGACGGTCGGTTCGGGGTCGGCCGACACCCTGGCGGCGCTGCAAGGCGACCTCGCGCGCGCGCGCGCCTCACCCGCGGTAGAGCACGTCGCGCAATGGGCTGTGGACTCGCAAGATCATTCCGGCCTGCCTTTCATCGTGGTCGACAAAGCCAACGCGAGGCTATTCGCCTTCGAGCCGAACGGCCGGCTGCGCGCAAGCGCGCCCGTGCTGCTGGGTGCCAGCCGCGGCGATGGGCCGGCGGCGCCGGCGGCGACACCCGCCGGGCGGTTTGTCGCGGCCACCTGGTTATCCATCGGCGATGAAGGGATCGTGTGGATCAACGCGGACGCCGCGGTTTCGCTGCACGGGATTCCCTCGGGCGTTTCGCCCGGGCGCGGGGCGCAGCGGTTGGCCTCGGACGACGTGGAGGACAAGCGCATATCCGATGGCTCGCTGCATGTGTCGGGGCAGTTCTATCGCGATTACCTGAGCGCATTCAAGGGCCACGCCAGCATTGCCTACGTGTTGCCCGAAGTCCTGCCCGTGCGCGATGTGTTCAGTTCGCACGGCGCAGCCTGGGACTTCAGTTTTGCGCAGACTCCGCGTTCACCAGCGGCCGCCAGGAATCCCTCATAAGGGATTCGTCACCCGGCAAGGCCGCGGGGCAAGGGGTTATTGCAGACCTAAAAGGTAAAATCCCGCGTTGCCGGAGAGTTGGCAGAGCGGTTGAATGCACCGGTCTTGAAAACCGGCGACGTCGCAAGACGTCCGTGAGTTCGAATCTCACACTCTCCGCCGGGTCTATTTCACGCTCTTTCAGCGCGGTCAGGAGCTCGGCTCGGCGGGCAACTGCGCATCCAGCGCCGCAATCAGCGTGGCCAGCGGCCGTTCGAGTTCGAGCAGCCGCTGCTGGACATCCAGCGGCGGCTGATATTCCTTGAGCGACTGTTCCAGCGCCGCCGCCAGATCCTGGATCAGTGTGGCGCCGACGTTGCCCGACACCCCTTTGGTTGTATGGGCGAGACGCTCGGCGGTGGGCATGTCGCCCATCGCAAGCGCATGGTGGATCTGGGCGCAAACGTCTTTTTGCCCTGCCACATAGCGCCGCAACATGGCCAGGTACAAAGGCTTCTTGCCAAGCATCCGGCGCAGGCCCAATGCCGTATCCAAGCCCGCGATGCCCTGCGGGAAACCGGGCACGCTCGACGCAGCGGGCGCGGCAGTCTTTCGCGCCGGCGCCGGCGGGTCGCCGGCCGCCGCCGGCTCGCTCAGGCGCACCCAGCGCAGCAGCGTGTTCCATAGCTCGTCCGGATCGATGGGCTTGATCACGGCGTCGTTCATGCCTGCCTCGATGCACCTTCGCCGGTCCTGTTCCATGGCATTGGCCGTCATGGCGACGATCGGCAATCGCGCGAGCCGGTCGATCTTGCGGATCTCGCGGGTTGCCGTGATGCCGTCCATCAGCGGCATCTGCATGTCCATGAAGACCAGGTCGTAGTACGCGCGTTGGACCATGTCCAGGGCGACCTGGCCGTTGTCGGCCACATCGACGACGAGGCCGGCGTCTTCGAGCAGCTCGCGTGCCACCTGCTGGTTGATGTCGTTGTCCTCCACCAGCAGGACCCGCGCACCGCGGATCGCCGCGAGCCGGCCCTGCGCGGCGTCGATCTCGGGTGGGCCGCTTTTTGGCGGCGCGGCGCGGGGCGCGGCACTGAGCAAGGACATCGTGGCGTCGAAGAGGAGCGAGGCGTTCACGGGCTTGACCAGCACGTTATCGATCCCGATGGAGCGGGCCTCCTTGAGCATTTCCTCGCGGCCGTACGCGGTCACCATCATGAGGACGGGCGGCTCGGCCAGCCCCAACGACCGGATGCGCCGTGCCGTGTCCATGCCGTCCATGCCGGGCATGCGCCAGTCGAGGTAGACCACGTCGTACGGCTCTCCGGTGCTCGCGGCCCGGCGCACCTCGTCCACCGCGGCCGAGCCTGAAGAAACCTCCCGGGCCTGGAAGGTCATGCCCTCGAGCATGTCCAGGATCACCGCGCGCGCATGGTCGTTGTCGTCCACCACCAGGGCGCGCCGGCCGCGCAGGTCGCGGCTGGGCAGCAATTTGCGCCGGGTCGCGGCGCCGATGCCCAGCCGGGCGCTGAACCAGAAGGTGCTGCCCTTGCCCAGTTCGCTCTCCACTCCCACCTCGCCGCCCATGAGCTCGGCCAGCCGCTTGCAGATCGCCAGCCCCAGCCCGGTGCCGCCGAACTTGCGCGTG
>DATMBW010000439.1:0-3692 GCA_035559095.1 Ramlibacter sp. | reverse complement strand
GACCAGAGCTTCGCCGTCCTCGATCTTGCCGCTGTGGCAAATGAAGATCGCGGCGATGGGCTTGCCGTGCACTTCCTTGGGCAGCCAGGGCGCCGGCGGCGCGAGGCGCAGCGCGGCCACGCTCGTCAGCTCGCGCGGGGCCGCGGCACTGAACTCGCGGTAGGTCTGCAGCACCTGCTTGGCGTCCTCGCCGCGCCAGGCGATCGCCCCGCCCAGGATCTCGGGGCCCACCGGATACAGCCGGTACTCGAACGAGGTGACGATGCCGAAGTTGCCGCCGCCTCCGCGTAGTGCCCAGAACAGGTCCGCGTTTTCGCGGGGCGAGGCGCGCACCACTTTGGCGTCCGCCGTCACCACCTCCATCGACAGCAGGTTGTCGCAGGTATAGCCGTGACGCCGGGTGAGGTAGCCGAAGCCGCCGCCGACCGTCAGGCCGGCGATGCCGGTGGTCGAAACGAAGCCGAGCACGGCGGCCTGCCCGTGCAGCTGCGTCTCGCGGTCCAGGTCGGCCAAGGTGCAGCCGGCCTGGGCGAGCGCCGTGGCGCCCGCGGGGTCCACCCATACGCCGCGCATCGCGGACAGATCGATCATCAAGCCGCCCTCGCAGACGGCCAGTCCGGCGATGTTGTGGCCGCCGCTGCGCACCGACACCAGCATCCGGTGCTTGCGAGCCAGGCGCACGGCCTGCAACACATCGGCCGTGCCGGTGCAGCGTGCGATCAGGGCCGGGTGCCGGTCGATCGTCGCGTTCCAGATCTTGCGCGTTTCGTCGTATGCGGGATCGTCCGCCGCGATCACGGCGCCTTTGAACCCGGCCTTGAAAGCCTGCAGTTCCTCCGGCGAGATGGCGGCGGTGCCGCCATCGAGGGTTGTCACCTTCGTCATGTTGCAATCTCCTTTTTCCGACGTCTGCAGACGCAGCATGCCAGCCGAGGAAGCCTCTGCGTGCCGAGAGCGGCGCGGTTACGGAAATTTGCGATGGCCCAGCGGTGCAGGCAATCCCGGCTGAGCAAAGTGCGACACATTCAGCCTGCATGACAAGGCCTGGATGAGTGCAAACGGTTGAGCGTTGTTGGCGTGGCTCAGACGCCTCGGGTGCGGCCGTGCGCGTGCGCTGGTGTTCCTTGGCCGTCGGAAGCGGTATCTGTTCGCGCCTTTGGCGTACCCTCGACTCTTTTGCTTCGCCTACGGAGCCCTCACATGCTGCGCGCCCTGAAAGACCTGTTCGACGCGATCTCCCCGCCCACCGTCGCCACAGTGGTGCCGCCTGAACATCGCCTGCACCTGGCCACTGCCGTGTTGCTGGTCGAAGTCATGCGAGCCGAGCCCGCGCTGGGCGCCGACGAACGGCTGGCGGTGGTGCGAGCCCTGCGCCGATCTTTCATCCTGGCTGAAGACGAGGTGGCCCGGTTGGTCGAGCTGGCCGAACACACCGCCCGCACCGCTTCGGACTTTCACCAGTTCACGTCGGTAATCAATGGCGTCTTCGACCAGGATCAGAAGGCCCGAATCGTCGAATACATGTGGCAGGTCGCGTATGCCGACGGCCACCTCGATGCGCACGAGAACCACCTGATCTCGAAGGTGGCCGGACTGCTGCACGTCACGCATGGCGAATACATCGCCGCCAAGCTGCGCGCCAAGGAAGAGCGGCCCTGAAGGCGGCTCGGCCGCGCCCGTTACTTCCGGTTATCCACCTTCTTGACAGGCTATTGGGCACCGATATACTAAACCAGATGGTTAACCGTTGCCCGGCCGTAGCAACGGCCGCGTCAGCTCTCTCTCAACCTTTTTTGCAGGAGAACACGCATGCAGATCAAGTCCAAGATCGCGCCCATCGGCGAGCTCGAGCGCGCATACGACGGACGCTGAAAGGAGCCAGGCCATGAACCCTGTCGTGCACTTCGAACTCCCCTACGAGAACCGCGAGCGCGTCGCCCGTTTCTACCAGTCGGCCTTCGACTGGCAGCTTCAGATGCTGGGCGAGGAGATGGGCAACTATGTGGTCGCCACAACGGCGAAAACGGACGCCAAGCCCGGCGCGCCGGCGGGCGCCATCAACGGCGGCTTCTACCCGAAAAAACCCGACTGGCCGGCCCAATACCCCTCGGTCGTGATCGCCGTGCCCGATGTGAACGCGGCGATGGACCGCGTCACGGCCGCCGGCGGCAAGGTGCTGGGCGAGCCGATGGACATTCCCGGCGTCGGCCGGTATGTGTCTTTCTTCGACACGGAAGACAACCGGCTCAGTATTTTGCAGCCCTCGCCAGACATGGCGGGTGGCTCCTGAGAAGTCGCCGATGGGCACTGACCAGGCAGTCCTCGACCAGGTGTTCTGGGCGCTGTCGGACGCGACGCGCCGCAGCGTGATCGAGCGGCTGACCGGCGGGGCCGAATCCGTGAGCGATCTGGCCCAGCCCTACGGAATGTCGCTGCCCGGTTTCATGAAGCACTTGCGCGTGCTGGAACACGCGGGGCTGGTCAGCTGCCTGAAGGAAGGCCGCGTGGTGCGATGCGAACTCGCTGCGAAACCGATGCGGGAGGCCGCGATGTGGCTGGCCCATTACGAGAAATTCTGGAGCGCGCGGCTGGACGCGCTCGGCCGCTATCTGTACCACCAGGAGGAAGTCAATCCATGGCCCAGAGCCCCGTTGACGAAAAGCCCAGCCTCAGCATCATCCGGCACTATCCCGTCGCGCCCGAAAAAGTCTGGCGCGCGTGGACCGACCCGCAAGCGCTGAGCTGCTGGTTCGGGCCGGGCGAGCCGGACTCGGTGACGCTCGCCGAATTGGACGTGCGTGCTGGCGGACGCTACCGCATCGCCTTCCACACACCCGACGGCGAGCGGCACGAGGTGTCGGGCGAATACCAGGAGGTGGAGGCGAACCGCCGGCTCTCGTTCACCTGGGCCTGGCAGAGCACGCCCGAGCGCGTGTCGCGGGTCACGATCGAGCTTCGTCCCACCGCCGAGGGTACGGAGCTGGATTTCCGCCATGACCGGTTTTTCGATCAGGAAGCGCGGAACAACCACGAGCGGGGCTGGACGGGAACGTTTGCCAAGCTCGAGAGCTTTCTCGTTGCACCTGAGCCTTCCCATGTTTCGTGAAAGGAGAGCTGCATGCTCAAAGATGCCAATGTGATGGCCACGATCGCCGTCAGGAATCTCGACACCGCGCGCCGCTTCTATGAGGGCCAGCTGGGGCTGGCGGTCACCGATAACGGGGAGCCGGGCGTGCTGACACTGCGAAGCGGAGGCTCGATGCTGCTGGTGTACGAGTCCCAATTCGCCGGAACCAACAAGGCCACCGCCGGCACGTGGATGGTGGGCAACGAGGTCGAGACCATCGTGCAGGCGCTCAAAGCGCGCGGCGTTTCGTTCGAGCACTACAACTTGCCCGACACCAGGGTCGAGGGTGATATCCATGTGTCGGGCAAGATGAAAGTCGCCTGGTGCAAGGACCCTGACGGCAACATTCTTTGCCTGGCCGGCGATTGAAGCTTTTCCCCTCACTCACCAAGGAGGTTCTCATGCCCCGCTATGTCGATGGATTTGTCGTTCCCGTTCCCACCAGCAACCTGGATGCCTATCGCACCATGGCGCGCAAGGCGGGCAAGATCTGGAAGGAATACGGCGCGCTGGAATATGTCGAGTGCGTGGGGGACGACGTGAAGCCGGGCAAGGTCACGTCGTT
>DATMBW010000438.1:0-4471 GCA_035559095.1 Ramlibacter sp. | reverse complement strand
CCGCCACCCGCACCCATTACACGCTGCAGCGCGAGGACCCGCGCGCCGGCAACGTGCACGTCCATTTTCCGCGCATCGGCTACGCACTGCGTAAAGCCGTAGCCGCTTGATGACTTGCGGGGAACGCACCGATGCCGCGCGCGTCCGGTTTCAGCCTCTTCGCGACCGCGATCGGCAGTTGCGGCATCGCCTGGGGCGGGCGCGGGATCGTGGGCGTGCAGTTGCCCGAAACGGATGAGGAAGGCACTCGCGCCTGCATGCGAAGGCGTTTTCCGGACGCGCCGGAAAGCGCGGCTCCGCCGGACGTCGCGGCGGTGGTGATGCGCATTCGCGCGCTGCTCGAGGGCCATCGCGACACGCTGCTGGATGTCCCGCTCGACATGACCGATGTGCCGGCCTTCAACCAGCGCGTCTATGAGATCGCGCGCGCCATTCCGCCCGGCCGCACGCTGACCTACGGTGAAGTGGCGGCGCGCCTGGGCGAGCCCGGTGCCGCGCGTGCCGTGGGACAGGCGCTGGGCCACAACCCCTTCGCGCCGGTGGTGCCCTGCCACCGCGTGCTGGCGGCCGGCACGGGTCCTGGAGGCTTTTCCGCCGAAGGCGGGGTAGCCACCAAGCTGCGCATGCTCCAGATCGAGCGCGCGCAGTTCGGGTCCGAGCCCGGATTATTCGATTAGGGCCTGTTCACACTATTTTTGCCAGATGCGTTGCGATCAGAAGGGGTCAGCCGCTAGGCGCGGAACACGGCCTGGGTTGCACACCCAGCCGTGTTGCGTAACAACGCGGATGGCCCCTTCTGATCGCAACCCGCAGGGAGCGGGGTGAGAACCGCGCCACTCCGCGTTGCGCTCCTAGGCAAGGCGGCCAGCCTTGCCGTCGTCCCGCGCCTTGATTGGCGCGGTTCTCACCTCACTCGCACTGGCACAAATAGTGTGAACAGGCCCTAGTCCATGGAACTGCGCGACATCGACCTGAACCTGCTGCTGGTCTTCGACCAGATGCTCAAGCAGAAGCGGGTTTCCGACGTGGCCGGGCATCTGGGCCTGTCGCAGCCGGCGATCAGCAACGCGTTGGCGCGCCTGCGGCGGCTTCTCGGCGACGAGTTGTTCCTGCGCACGCCGCGCGGCATGGAGCCGACGCCCTTCGCGTGCGAACTGGCCGAACCCGTCGCGTACGCCATGGGCGCGCTCCATACGGCGTTGAACCAGCAGCTCCTGTTCGATCCGGCCAGCAGTTCGCGCAGGTTCACGATTGCCATGACCGACATCGGCGAGATCTACTTCACTCCGCCTTTGATGGAGCTGCTCTCGCGCACGGCCCCCGGCGTGACGATCAGCACCGTGCGCAACACGGCCGTCAACCTGCGCGACGAAATGGAGGCGGGCCGCGTGGACCTGGCCATCGGGCTGCTGCCTCAATTGAAGACCGGCATCTTCCAGCGGCGGCTCTTCCTGCAGCGCTATGTCTGCATCTTCGGCCAGAAGCATCCGCTCGCGCGCAAGCGCAGTCTCTCGCTGAAGGATTTCTGCAATGCCGAGCACGTGCTGGTGCAGGCGGCGGGCACCGGCCACGGCAGGGCCGACGAGGTGATCGCGGCGCAGGGCATCGCGCGCCGGGTCCGGCTGACGGTCCCGCACTTCGTGGCCGTCGGCCACATCCTGCGGTCGACGCAGATGATCGCCACGGTACCGGAGCGCCTGGCGCAAAGCATCGCGGAACCATTCGGACTGGTGTGGCGGCCCCACCCGGTCGCGTTGCCCGAGGTCGCCATCAACATGGTCTGGCACGCGAAATTCCAGCGTGATCCGGGCAACCAGTGGCTGCGCGCAACGCTGTTCGACAAGTTTGCCGACGCCTGATTTCACCGCGGGCGCCGAGGGTGTCGCGCGCCGGCGCGGCGGTCGGAAAGGAACGGGAGCACCTGACATGCCTCAAGACCGGTGGAGCAAATCCTCAGGGTAAACCTTGGGTTTTGGCGAGGTGCGGCTCCCTAGAATGTGTTGCAGTGCAATACTCAAGGGTGGGCATTGCGCCCTGCCAGGAGCTCCCAGTGCAAAGCAAGAAAGCCACCGCCGCCGGCAGGCCCGTGCAGCGGGTCATCAAGAAATACCCCAACCGCCGGCTTTACGACACCGACACCTCCACGTACATCACGCTGGCCGAGGTCAAGCACCTCGTGATGGACCACGAATCGTTCGTGGTACGCGACGCCAAGACCAATGAAGACCTCACCCGCAGCATCCTGCTGCAGATCATCCTGGAAGAAGAGGCGGGGGGCGCGCCGATGTTCAGCGAAGCCGCGCTGGCCAACCTGATCCGCTTCTACGGCCACGCGGCGCAGGGCTTCATGGGTACGTACCTCGAAAAGAACGTGCAGACCTTCACCGACATCCAGGCCAAGCTGGCGGAGCAATCCAAGACGCTGACGCCCGAGATGTGGGCGCAGTTCATGAGCCTGCAGAACCCCCTGATGCAGGGCATCATGGGCAATTACGTCGAGCAGTCCAAGACCATCTTCGACAAGATGCAGGAGCAGATGGCCAAGCAGACCGAGCAGATGCTCGGGGCATTCGGGATTTCACCTGGAAAACGCTGAAGCGTTTTCCGCTGAAGCGTTTTCCAGGTGGCCTGATCGGATGCGAAAGGCCGGGCAACCCGGCCTTTCGCATGAGCGATCGCGCTGCATGTTATTCCGCGCGATCCAGTGCCACTGCGCGGGTTTTCTCCCTCGGGGACAATACGGGGTATGAGCGAAGCAGTTGCCTCCCCCGAACCCAGAATACCCAAGGTCGGTTTCGTCAGCCTGGGCTGCCCCAAGGCCCTGACGGATTCCGAACTCATCCTGACCCAACTCAGCGCCGAGGGCTACCAAACCTCCAAGACATTCGAGGGCGCCGACCTGGTGATCGTCAATACCTGCGGCTTCATCGACGATGCGGTGCGGGAGAGCCTGGGCGCCATCGGCGAAGCCTTGGCCGAAAACGGCCGCGTGATCGTCACCGGCTGCCTGGGAGCCAAGGCGGGCGAGGGCGGCGGCAACCTGGTCCGGCAGATGCATCCGTCGGTACTGGCGGTCACCGGACCGCACGCGACGCGCGAAGTCATGGACGCCGTGCACGCCAACCTGCCCAAGCCGCACGATCCCTTCATCGACCTGGTCCCGCCCGCGGGCATCAAGCTCACGCCCAGGCACTATGCGTACCTGAAGATCAGCGAAGGCTGCAACCACCGCTGCACGTTCTGCATCATCCCGTCGATGCGCGGTGACCTCGTGAGCCGCCCCATCGGCGACGTGCTGAACGAGGCGCGGGCCCTGTTCGAGAGCGGCGTGAAGGAGCTGCTGGTGATTAGCCAGGACACCTCGGCCTATGGCGTGGACGTGAAATACCGGACCGGCTTCTGGGACGGCAAGCCGGTCCGCACCAGGATGCTGGAGCTGGTGCAGGCCCTCGGCGACATGGCCGAACCGTACGGCGCCTGGGTGCGCTTGCATTACGTCTATCCGTACCCATCTGTGGACGATGTGGTTCCGCTGATGGCAACGGGAAAGGTGCTGCCCTACCTGGACGTGCCCTTTCAGCACAGCCATCCCGACGTTTTGCATCGCATGAAGCGGCCGGCCAGCGGCGAGAAGAACCTGGAGCGCATCCAGCGCTGGCGCGAGGCGTGTCCGCAGATCGTGATCCGCAGCACCTTCATTGCCGGTTTCCCCGGCGAATCAGAAGCGGAGTTCGAGCACCTGCTGCAGTTCATGCATGAGGCGCGAATCGATCGTGCCGGCTGTTTTGCCTACAGCCCGGTGGATGGCGCCGCTGCCAACGACATCCCGGGCATGCTGGCGCAAGAGGTGCGCGAAGAGCGGCGGGCGCGCTTCATGGCGGTGGCGGAGGAAGTCTCGGCCGGCAAGCTTCGCGAGCGGGTGGGGGCGACCATGCAGGTGCTGGTCGATCAGGCAGCCGCGCTCGGCCGTAAGGGCGGCGTGGGGCGCTCGTACGCGGACGCGCCAGAGATCGATGGGACGGTGAAGCTGTTGCCCCCCGAAAAGCTCAGCAAGCGGTTCGCAGTGGGTGAATTCACGCAGGCGCGCATCGTAGGGACGCAGGGGCACGATCTGGTGGCGGTGCCGATCTGAGCTGGCACCAAAACGATAAAGCCGGCGAAGCCGGCTTTATGATCAATCACTGGTGCCCAGGAAGGGACTCGGTCACGTTCCGCGACCCCCGGCCGCGCTTGCAGGCGCGGCCTTTTCGAGTCCCTGCAGACAGTCCGCAGGGACTGTCTTTCCTGGGCACAAACGACAAAGCCGGCAAGGCCGGCTTTATGATGAATGTTGGTGCCCAGGAAGGGACTCGAACCCCCACGATGTTACTCGCTAGTACCTGAAACTAGTGCGTCTACCAATTCCGCCACCTGGGCATTTCAGGAAAGAAAAGGATTCTATATCAAAAATATTGGACACATCAGCACCGGG
>DATMBW010000437.1:0-3281 GCA_035559095.1 Ramlibacter sp. | reverse complement strand
ATCGCCTTCTTGCCGCCTTGCATGATGACGTTCATGAACTTGGCGAGTTCGACATTGCCGTATTTGGGATCCGGCAGGATTTCACGCTTAGGGACTTCGCGACGACGTGGCATTTTTTCACCTCTTTAATTTGCTTCAGCTGGCTTGCCCCTTGACGGGAGCCCAGAGAGCCCAGCAGGACCCTCGCTTACTCGACCCACGCGGACAATTCCGCGCTTCGGGTCACTTCGCCCGCCTCACCTGCCAGGGTGGCGCGAGCACCGACGAACTACAAAACTCTCAGGCCTTCTTCGGGCGCTTGGCGCCGTATTTGGAGCGGGACTGCTTGCGGTCTTTCACGCCCTGCAGGTCCAGCGAGCCGCGCACGATGTGATAGCGCACGCCCGGCAAATCCTTGACGCGGCCGCCGCGCACGAGCACCACCGAGTGCTCCTGCAGGTTGTGGCCTTCGCCGCCGATGTATGAAATGACTTCGAACCCATTGGTCAGACGGACCTTGGCGACCTTGCGCAGGGCCGAATTCGGCTTTTTCGGCGTCGTGGTGTACACGCGGGTGCACACGCCCCGGCGCTGGGGGCTGTTCTGCATCGCGGGGCTCTTGGACTTGGTCTTTTCGACCTCCCGCCCCTGACGCACGAGTTGATTGATGGTTGGCATTAAACGTCCCTAAACGTCGATAAATAGCAGCTGTTAAATGGCGTGCATTTCCCGCCCCAAATGCGGGAAAGCCCTCGAGTATATCTTGGACGGGCCAAATGCTCAATGGCGGGCAAAGGAAGGCAGCCGGACCCCGGTTCCCGGAACAGGTCCGGGGCAGGCCCCGCCGGGATGCCTCCGGCGGCTGCGTGCAGCCTGGAGGATGCGCTGTGGATCCCGGCCTGCGCCGCGCGGGATGACGTCCCGCGGCGGCGCCTGGCAGCCTCAGGAAACGACCTGGATCCCGGCATTCGCCGGGATGACATCCCGCGGCTGCGTTGCGGCCTCGAATGTCACTTGATCCACAGCCGCAGCGCGTCCCAGGCCCGCCGCAGAACGCCGGCTTGCTCCACGGTTTCCAGGGCGAACAGGGGCACGTCCAGCAGCGGCTGGTCGCCCGAGCTGACCTTGAGCGTGCCCACGGGCTGGCCTTTCGCGATGGGCGCCACCAGCGGGTCGGGCCGCGCCACCTGGGTCTTGATCCGGCCGGCCGTGCCGCTGGGAATGGCCACGACCACCGGCTGGGCACGGCCGAGCTTCACGGTTCGTTCGGTGCCTTTCCAGATCTCGGGCGTAGCCACCGGCTGGTTCGCGTCGAACAGCTTGATGGCGTCGAACGCCGTGTAACCCCAGTTCAGCAGCTTCTGCGCTTCGTTGGCGCGGGCGTTTTCGCTGGCAGCCCCCAGCACGATGGCCAGCAGGCGGCGGCCGCCCACGTTGGGAAAATCGCGCTTGGCGGTGGCGATCAGGCAATAGCCGGCGGCGTCCGTATGGCCGGTCTTCAGGCCATCGACCGTCGGATCGCGAAACAGCAGCATGTTGCGGTTGGTGTCGTTGGCGGTCGGGGTGCCCGCGTAGCGGTATTTCTTGATCGAGTAAAAGCTCACGTACTCCGGGAATTCCTGGATCAGCCGCGTGGACAGCACACTCAGGTCGCGCGCCGTGGTGCTGTGGCCGGCCTCCGTCAGTCCTTCCGGGTTGCGGTAGCTCGTGTTCTTCAGGCCCATGGCCTTGGCCTGCTCGTTCATGAGCTGCACGAAACGCTCGTAGCTGCCGCCCACGCCTTCGGCCAAGGCCACGGTGGCGTCGTTGCCGGACTGCACGATCATGCCCTTGAGCAGATCCTCCACGGGCACCTGCATCTTCGGATCGATGAACATGCGCGAGCCGGGCGTTTTCCAGGCGCGCTCGCTCACCGGGAGCGTCTGCTTCAGGTCCAGCTTCCTGCTGCGAAGCGCATCGAACACCAGATAGGCCGTCATCAGCTTGGTCAACGAAGCCGGCTCGATCGGCGCGTCGATGTCGCGGCCGGCCAGCATCTGGTTGGCGGTCACGTCCAGCACGAGATAGCTGCGCGCCGCGATTTCGGGCGGCTGGGGCACCTGCGCGGCGGCGGCAAGACACAACAGGGCAAGAAAGGGCGCGGCCAGCGCCAGCACTATTTTTTTCATGGGTCGACAGGCTTCAGGAACGAAGGTGGCGTGCCACCAGGCTTTTCAGGAGCGGCAATTGTCCGTGAAAGAAATGACCACCCCCGGGAACCACGGTAACCGGAAGTGACTGCGGGCGTGCCCAGTCCATCACCGCGGCCAGCGGCACCGTGTCGTCCTGCTCGCCATGCACCACGAGCACCCGGTCGTGGGATTCGGGTGGCAGGTTCGCCACGTCGAAGCGGGATGCCGCGGTGCCCACCAGGACGATCTTTTCGATGCTACGGGACGACCAGAGCGCTTGCACTGCCCGCGCGGCGACGAACGAGCCGAAGGAAAAGCCGGCCAGTGCCAGCGGGCCCGCTGCGGCCTCGGCATCGATCAGCGCCAGCATGTCGTCGAGCTCGCCGCGGCCTTCATCGTGCTGCCCCTGGCTGGCGCCGACCCCCCTGAAGTTGAAGCGCAGCGCGGTCCAGCCCGCCTGCACGAAGGCGCGGGCCAGGGTCTGCACCACCTTGTTGTCCATGGTGCCGCCAAACAACGGATGCGGATGGGCGATGACGGCCGTGCCGTGCCGGGACCGGCCCTCGGCCGGTTCGTCGCGCAGGGCTTCGATCACTCCGGCCGGACCGGCCAGCTGGAAGCGACGGGTGTGGAAATTCATCGTCCAAGGTGCGGCGGAGTCAGCAGCCGCTCCACGATGCGGCCGTGCTTCAGGTGCGACTCCACGATCTCGTCGATGTCCTGCTGGTCCACATAGGTGTACCAGACCGCCTCCGGATAGACCACGGCGACCGGGCCGGCGGCGCAGCGGTCCATGCAACCGGCCTTGTTCACCCGCACCTTGCCCGGCCCGGACAGCCCCTGCGACTTGACCTGGGCCTTGCAGCGGTCGAATGCCTCCTGTGCGTGATGCTGGGCGCAGCAGGCCTCGCCGTTGTCGCGCTTATTCAGGCAAAAGAAGATGTGGCGTTCGTAATAGGAGTTGGAGTTCGGCTCGCTCATCCAGCCATTCTATTTTGCGCGTCGCTGCGCGAGACCCGCAGCAGCACATAGACCAGGGCGGCATAAGGCCACAGCCATCCCAGCCACTGGGCCAGTCCGTTGAATCGGATGAACCGGCCCTGCTCCCAGGTTTGCAGCGTGTTGGCGAAA
>DATMBW010000436.1:0-2677 GCA_035559095.1 Ramlibacter sp. | reverse complement strand
ACCCGGGTCGTTGGGCATCTGCACGTTGTATTGCCTGCCGGCGTATTCGTAGACCACGTTGTAGCCCACGGTCCGGTTTTCGTAATAGGTCTGCGTGGTGCAGCTCTGCACGTTCTGCACCTGCGCGGCGTTGTTGTTGCTTTCGATCTGGTTGCCCAACAGGGCGCCGCCGACCACGCCCAGGAGGGTGGCAACCGCGCGGCCCTCGCCGTGTCCGATCTGGTTGCCGATGGCGCCGCCCGCCAACGCACCCACGAGGCCGCCGGCTCCGGAATTGGGCCGCTGCACAGCCATCGGCTGGTAATTGCAGACCTCGCGCGGCACCGCCACCTGCTGGACCACCGGGGTGCTCGAGAGCACCCGACCAACTTCCTGGGCCCCTGCTGTTGAACCCAAAGCCGACAGTACGCCCACCGCGGAAAACAGAATGGTCTTGTTCATCATGGCTCCTTGGCGTGTTTCCAATTAATTCTAGGCACAACCGTGGCGTTGCCGCGCTCTTTCGGGTAAAGCGGCGGTAAAAGTCCGGCGGTCAGCGGCCTGCGAGCAACGCCCACTGGGCGGCATCGAACCCCACGGTGGTTTTCGCGCTCCATTCCACGACGGGCCGCTTGATGACGCTGGGATGGGCGAGCATCAGCGCCTTCGCGCCGGCGGCGTCCCGGGCGCCTTCCTGCAAGGTGGCGTCGAGCTTGCGCCAGGACGTGCCCCTGCGGTTCAACAGCGGTTCCCAGCCCACCTGCGCGATCCACGCGTCGAGCCGTTCGCCGGGAACGCCGTCCTTCTTGAAGTCGTGGAATCGGTATGGCACGCCGCGCTCGCCAAGCCACGCGCGTGCTTTTCGCACGGTGTCGCAGTTGGGAATGCCGTAGAGGACAAGGGGCATGCGGACATCATAGTGCTGGGACAATTCAGTCATGGAAACATTGCAAGACTGGCTGGCGCACTGCGAAAACCTGCAGCCGAAGACCATACAGATGGGACTGGAGCGCGTGCGGGCCGTGGCCGCCCGGATGGGCCTGCGCTTCGATTGCCCCGTGATCACGGTGGCCGGCACCAACGGCAAGGGTTCGACCTGCGCGATGCTTGAAGCGATCGCATTGCAGGCCGGCTATCGCACCGGCGTGTACACCTCGCCCCATCTCGTGCATTTCGAGGAGCGCTGCCGCATCGGCGGCCGGATCGCGCAGGCGCTCGCGCTGCTGCCGCATTTCGAACGGGTCGAGGCCGCGCGGCAGGACGTGTCGCTGACCTACTTCGAGTTCACCACCCTGGCCATCATGGGCCTCATGGCGGCCAGCGGCCTCGATCTGGCGATCCTCGAGGTCGGCCTGGGCGGTCGCCTGGACGCGGTGAACGTCGTCGATGCCGACTGCGCGGTGATCACCAGCATCGCGCTGGACCACATGGAGTACCTTGGGCCGGACCGGGAGAGCATCGGCCGCGAAAAGGCGGGCATTCTGCGCACCGGCAAGCCGGCGATCGTGAGCGACCCGGTGCCGCCGCAAAGCGTGCTGGACCGGGCCGTGGCGATCGGCGCCGATCTGTGGACCCTGGGCCGCGACTTCAATTATTCGGGCGACAAGCAGCAATGGGCCTGGGCCGGGCGGGGCCGGCGCTACGCCGGGCTGGCGTATCCCGCCCTGCGCGGCGCCAATCAGCTCATCAATGCTTCGGGCGCGCTGGCGGCCCTGGAGGCGCTTCGCGCCAGGCTGCCGGTGACGGCGCAGGCGGTGCGCAACGGTCTGGCCACGGTGGACCTGCCGGGCCGGTTCCAGATCGTGCCCGGCCAACCGGCGCTGGTGCTGGACGTGGCGCACAACCCGCACTCGGTCGCGGCGCTGGCGGCCAACCTCGATGCCATGGGCTTCTATCCCACCACCCACGGCGTGTTCGGCGCCATGGGGGACAAGGACCTGGCGGCCATGTTCACGAAGATCGGCCCGCTCGTCGATCGCTGGTATTTCACCGACCTGCCCACGGCGCGCGCCGACACGGCGGCGGCCCTGCTGGCCCGATGGCGGTCGCTGGAAACGCGCCCCGATGTGTCCGCAAGCACCCATGCGGACCCAATGGAAGCACTGCGTTGCGCGGTCGCCGCGGCGGACCCCGCTGATAGAATCGTCGTCTTCGGATCGTTCTACACGGTGGGAGGCATTCTGAAGGACGGGGTGCCCCGCCTTCAGGCCAAACATATCGCTAGCTGAGGCGACCAGTTCCATGGCCTTGTTCAAGATGCGCAAAGGTGGCGACGAGTCGCCGGCCACCCGCCACCCGCCCGAGAGCATCGAGGCGATGCGCAAGCGCGCCAGGCACCGGCTGATCGGCGCGGCCGTGCTGGTGCTCATCGGCGTGATCGGCTTCCCGTTGCTGTTCGATACCCAGCCGCGTCCGATCGCGGTGGACATCCCGATCGAGATTCCGGACCGCAACAAGGTCAAGCCGCTTGCCGTCCCGGCGCAGCCCGCCGCGCAATCACCGGCCGTGTCCGGACCGGTCACCGTGGCGCCGGCGCCCCCTGCGCCGCCGGAAAAGGTCGTCGTCGCGCCGCCGCTGGCGCCCGCCGAGCCTGCGCCGGCCAGGCCCGAGGTCCAGCCGCTGCCGCAACCGGAGCCCCCCGCCCCCAAACCCGCGGCCAGGAGCGACGATGGCGTCAAGGCCAAGGCCCTGCTCGAAG
>DATMBW010000435.1:0-15351 GCA_035559095.1 Ramlibacter sp. | reverse complement strand
CTGATGCGGAACGCGAATGGGTCGGTTTTGTGCCCGGTGCCGTGCCGCTGTCCTGGAAGCAGTGGCCCGGCATGGCGCTCAACACGGCGTTCGACGAAGGAATCAAGGCCGCCGTCCCCCCGGGCAAGAAGGCCGTGCTGTTCTGCCGCAGCGGCGTCCGCTCGATTTCGGCGGCGCGGCGGGCCACCGAGCTTGGCATCGAGGCCTACAACATTCTGGAAGGGTTCGAGGGCGAGCCGGACGAAAACGCGCAACGCGGACGGCGCGGCGGCTGGCGGTTCCGTGGCCTGCCCTGGCGCCAGAACTGAAATCGCGCACCGGCCGGTCGGCGAAAATAGCGCGAATTCCACTCACCACCAAGACAAGACAATGGCTGTGAATCTGCCCGTGCCCCGGGCTGGCGACCTGCATCCCGTTCCCGGCGTTCGCATCGGCATTGCCGAAGCGGGCATCCGCAAAGCCAACCGCAAGGATCTGGCGGTCGTGTTGATCGACCCGGGGGCCTGTGTTACCGGTGTCTTCACGCAAAATCGCTTCTGCGCGGCTCCGGTGCAGGTGTGCCGCGACCATCTGGCGCGCGGCGACATCCGTGCCCTGGTCGTCAATACCGGCAACGCGAATGCCGGCACGGGGGAGGACGGGCTGGTGCGGGCCCGTGCGACCTGCATCGCGGTGGCGCAAAAGCTGGAGATCGCACCCGAGCAGGTGCTGCCGTTTTCCACCGGCGTGATCATGGAGCCGCTTCCGGTCGAGCGCATCCAGGCCGGCCTGCCCGCCGCCCTGGCCGATGCCGGGGCGGACAACTGGCTGCGCGCGGCCGAAGCGATCATGACGACCGACACCGTGCCCAAGGCGTTCAGTCGGCGCGTGGAGATCGGCGGCTCCACGGTCACCATCACCGGCATCAGCAAAGGCGCCGGCATGATCCGGCCGAACATGGCGACGATGCTGGGCTTCCTGGCGTGCGATGCCAAGATCGATCGGACCCTGATGCGGCAACTCGCCTTGGAACTTGCCGAAGGCTCCTTCAATCGCGTGACGGTCGATGGCGACACGTCCACCAACGATTCGTTCATCGTGATCGCCACCAACAAGGCGGCACATCCGATGATCACGTCGCTGGACAGTGCCTCGGGCCAGGCGTTGAAAGCCGCGATGCTCGACGTCGCGCGCCAGCTGGCCCAGGCGATCGTGCGCGACGGCGAAGGCGCGACCAAATTCATCACCGTGCGCATCGAAGGGGGAAAGACGGCCAGGGAGTGCCGCAAGGTGGCTTACGCGATCGCGCATTCGCCGCTGGTCAAGACGGCCTTCTTCGCGAGCGATCCCAACCTGGGCCGGATCCTGGCCGCGGTGGGCTACGCCGGGATCGACGATCTGGACCAGAACCTGATCGAGCTGCACCTGGACGATGTGCACGTGGCCAGCCGCGGCGGCCGCAACCCGGCCTATCGCGAGGAAGACGGCCAGCGCGTGATGAAGCAAAGCGAAATTACCGTGCGGGTTGGCCTGGGGCGCGGCAGCGCCGCCGATACCGTCTGGACTTGCGACTTGAGCCACGAGTACGTGAGCATCAACGCCGACTATCGCTCATGAACGAAAAATTCGAGCACCTGATCGAGCGGGCGGGACAGTTGCTGTCGCGCATCGAATCCATCCTGCCGCAGCCGCTGTCGCCGCCCGACTGGAAGGCTTCGACCGCCTGGCGTTACCGCAAGCGTTCTTCCGGGCATGGCGCCCTGGAGCCGGTGCGCCACCTGGCCGCCATCCGCCTGGCGGACCTGAAGGAAATCGACACGCAGAAGGAGAAGGTCCAGCGCAACACGCTGCAGTTCGTGCAGGGCCAGCCCGCCAACAACGTGTTGCTGACCGGCGCGCGCGGCACCGGCAAGTCTTCGCTGATCAAGGCCTGCCTGAACGAGTACGCGGCGCAGGGCCTTCGGCTGATCGAGGTCGACAAGGCGGACATGATCGACCTGCCCGATATCGTGGATGTGGTGGCGGCCCAGCCGGAGAAGTTCATCGTGTTCTGCGACGACCTGAGCTTCGAGGAGGGCGAGCCCGGCTACAAGGCGCTGAAATCGATCCTGGATGGCTCGGTCGCCGCCGCGACGCCCAACGTGCTGATCTACGCCACCAGCAACCGGCGCCACCTGCTGCCCGAATACATGAAGGAGAACCTGAGTTACACCCACACGCCGGACGGCGAAGTCCATCCGGGCGAAGTGGTGGAAGAGAAAATTTCGCTGTCGGAGCGGTTTGGACTGTGGGTGAGTTTTTACCCGTTCAACCAGGATGAGTACCTCGCGATCGCCGCGCAGTGGCTGTCCTGGTTTGGCGTGGCCGGGCCGGCCATCGAAGCGGCCCGGCCGCAAGCCCTGGTCTGGGCGCTGGAGCGCGGGTCACGCAGCGGCCGTGTGGCCTACCAGTTCGCGCGGGACTACGCGGGCCGCCACCCGGCATGAAGCGGCCGCTCGTCGCGGACGGCCACCGCCCGCGCGAAGGCGGACCCGACCGCCGGGAAGTCGAGGTTGCGGTGGGCGTGCTGATCCGCGCCGACGGAGCTTTCCTGCTGACGTCGCGCCCGCCCGGAAAGGTCTACGAAGGCTACTGGGAGTTTCCGGGCGGCAAGGTCGAACCCGGCGAAAGCGTGGAGCAGGCGCTGCGGCGCGAGCTGCGCGAGGAGATCGGCCTGGACATTGGCGCCGTCCACCCGTGGCGCGTCGAGCGCGTGGACTACCCGCACGCGCTGGTGCGGCTGAACTTCTGCAAGATCTTCGACTGGAGCGGCGATCTGCACATGCACGAGGGCCAGTCGTTCGCCTGGCAGAACCTGCCGGTGCAGGTGCGGCCCGTGCTGCCGGGCACGGTGCCGGTGCTGGAGTGGTTCGCGCAGGATCGAGGGTTCGTTGGCCCTATCCACGAGTAAGACCAACTCCCGTACGGGAGTCCGGATGTCCCTACTCATTCTTCGTCCCGAGGAGGCTTCTCCGGCACCCGGAACTCCTCGCTCGCCCACGCCCCCAGGTCCATGTTCTTGCAACGCTCCGAACAGAACGGGCGGAAGGGATTCGTCGGCGCGTAGACGCTGGGGCCGCCACAGGCCGGGCAGCGCACAATGCGCAGCTTGGCATCGGCAGGCGGGTCCGGCGTGGCCATGAAAACGCCTCAGGAACAGAGCGTGAGTTCGAACTGGGCGTTGTCGTTGCTTGCATGCAGCCGGTCGGCGGCTTCCTGGCGCATCAGCCGCACCGACACCATCAGCCGGTTGCCGCTGATTTCAGGCACCAGCCCGAGGGCGGGGTCCAACCGCAGGCGCAGCAGCTGGAAAAGGCGGCCCTGCGGCAGGTTCTGCTGCAACTGGCCGTGGTTGGCCATGACTTTTTGCGGTGTGCCCGAGTCGCGCAGCAGCTTGAGCAGCAGATGAATCGACTCGGCCAGCGGCGACAGGGTGTTGGCCCAGCGTTCGAGGTCGCCCTGGCGCTTGCGCGCGTCGCGGTGCTGCCACGCATAGTAGGCCGGCAGGTCGAACTCGCAGGTGCCGCCCGGAATCCCCACGCGGCTGCGGATGCTCATGAGCCACTCGTTTTCCGTCAGCGACTGGCCGACCTTGCCGGGCAGCAGGTTCAAGGTGGTGAAGCAGCGGTCGAGCTTGCCGACGACTTCGTCCAGCACGGTCTCGGCGATCGCGGGATTACCCCGGTAACTGTTGAGGAGCTGCTTTTGCCGGTCCAGGTCCTTCATCACTTCCGACTTCAGGTCGGCCCGGGCCGCGACGTCCATCACCTCGAAAATCGTGGCCAGGGCGTAATGGTGATCAATGGGATGGGAGCGCGGGACCAGCTCGCCGAGGCGGCGGAACAGGTGCTCCAGTCGCAGGTACGTGCGAATGCGTTCGTTGAAAGGGTATTCGTAGAGGATCACGCTAGGGCCCGTTCACGCTGGCTCTTCGGCAAAGCGGCCAATCATAGCCCGAAGTGCCGCCCCGCTTGTGCCACCTTGTCACGCAGCTGGTCGAGAGTGAGCCCCTCGTTGCAGATGACGAAGTCCGCGGCGGCCAGGCGCTGGGCGCGGCCGGCCTGCGCGGCGATGATCGCCAGCACTTCCTCGGGCTTGAGGCCGGCGCGGGCGACGACGCGGTCCACCTGGGTCCGCGGCGAGCAGTCCACGACCAGCACCCGGTCCACCTGCGCCCGCCACCGGCCCGATTCCACCAGCAGCGGAATGTCGAACACGATGCAGGCAACACCGGCTTGCAGCGCGGCCTGGACCTGCCGCTCGCTTTCCCGGCCGACCAACGGGTGAATGATGTCTTCCAGCCGTTTGCGCGCCTGCGGGTCGGCATACGCATGCGCGCGCATGCGGTCGCGATCAAGGGCGCCGTGCGGGGTGATGAATTCGGTGCCGAACAGCTCGCCGATGGCGGCGATGGCGGCGCCGCCGGCCGCCGTGGTGCTGCGCGAAATCGCGTCGGCATCGATCGTCGCCGCGCCGAGCTGCGCCAGCATCTGCAGCACGGTGCTCTTGCCGCTGCCGATGCCGCCGGTCAGGCCCACCCGCATCGCGGCCATCACGCCCCCGACGGCCCGCGCTCGGCCGGTGTTCCGGTGGGCCTCATGCTATAGCCCGATGACGCCCAGGATGGAGGCCGGTCCGAAGACCATGGCCGTGAGGCCGGCGCCGGCCAGGAACGGCCCGAACGGCACGTAGCCGCCTTCGCGCAGGCCGCTGGAAAACTTCATCGCGATGCCGACCACGGCGCCGATCACCGAAGCCATCAGGATGATGGGGACTAAGGCGGTCCAGCCGAACCAGGCCCCGAGCGCCGCGAACAGCTTGAAGTCGCCGTAGCCCATACCTTCCTTGCCGGTCAGGAGCTTGAAGCCCTGGTAGATCAGCCACAGCGAAACATAACCGGCCACCGCGCCCCACAGCGCCTGCGGCAACGTGACATTGGTCCAGCCCAAGGCGGCCACGATCAACCCGGCCCACAGCAGGGGCAATGTGATGTCGTCGGGCAGCAAGGTGGTGTCCCAGTCGATCAGCGCCAGCGCCACGATGGCCGCGGCAAACCCGCACCAGGCAGCCCCTGCCGGCGTGGCCCCCCAATGCCAGACCGAAAAAAAGAACAGCAGGGCCGTGGTCAATTCCACCAGCGGATAGCGCAGCCCGATCGCCGCGCCGCACGCCGAGCACTTGCCGCGCAGCAGCAGGTAGCTCACGACCGGCACGTTTTCGTACCAGCGAATCACGTGGCCGCACTGGCGGCAGCGCGAGCGGGGCCGCACCAGATTGAAGGCCGGGCCTTCGTCCGCCGGTTTGCCGGCCAGCTCGGCGCACTCCGCCGCCCACTGGCGCTCCAGCATCTGCGGCAACCGATAAATCACGACATTGAGGAAGCTGCCCACGAGCAGCCCGAGGACGCCGGCGAACGCGGCATCGGTCAGGGGCGAAATGATCATGCGGTCCCTACACGACCTGGCCGAGCTTGAAGATGGGCAGGTACATCGATATCACGATGCCGCCGATCAACCCGCCCAGGAACACGATGATGATCGGTTCCATCAGGCTGGACAGGCCGGCGACCATGTCGTCGACCTCGGCTTCGTAGAAGTCGGCCGCCTTGCCCAGCATGTGGTCCAGCGAGCCCGACTCCTCGCCGATGGCGCACATCTGCAGCACCATGGACGGAAAGACGCTGGAGTTGGTCATGGCCGCCGTCAGGCTGGTGCCGGTGGAGACTTCGGTCTGGATCTTCTCGGTCGCGAGCGCATAGACGGAGTTGCCCGCCGCGCCCCCGACCGAGTCGAGCGCCTCGACCAGCGGCACGCCGGCGGCGAACATCGTGGACAGGGTGCGGGTCCAGCGCGCGATCACCGACTTGTAGACCAGGTCGCCGAAGACCGGCACCTTGAGCAACAGGCGATCCATGAACATCTGGACTTTTTCGCTGCGCTTCCAGGCCTGCATGAAAAAGTAGAAGCCGCCGCCGATGCCGCCGAAGATCAGCCACCAGTACTTGACGAAAAACTCGCTCATGCCGATGACGAACAGGGTGGGCGCCGGCAGGTCGGCGCCGAACGAGGTGAACACCTCCTTGAAGGCGGGGATCACGAAGATCATGATCACGGCCACCACGACGAATGCAACCACGACCACCGAAATCGGATACATCAGCGCCGACTTGATCTTGGACTTGATCCCCTCGGTCTTTTCCATGTAGATCGCCAACCGGTCCAGCAGGGCTTCCAGGATACCGGCTGCCTCGCCGGCCTCGACCAGGTTGCAATACAGGCTGTTGAAATAAAGCGGGTACTTGCGGAAGGCGGCGGACAGCGAGGTGCCGGTTTCCACGTCGGTGCGCACGTCATTGAGCAGCTTGGTGACGCTGGCGTTGGGGTTGCCGCGTCCGACGATGTCGAAGGCCTGCAAGAGCGGCACGCCGGCCTTCATCATGGTGGCCAGCTGGCGCGTGAAAATGGCGATGTCCTTGGGCCTGATCTTCGCGCCCGAGCGCATCCGGCGTTTCTTGACCTTGGTGGGCGAGACGCCCTGGCGGCGCAACGCCGCCTGCACCTGGTTTTCGCCGGCGGCGCGGGTTTCTCCGCGCACCTGCTTGCCATTGCGGTCGCGCCCCTCCCACTCGAATACGAATTCAGCGACTTTAGCGGCCGTGGCCATGCGAGTACTCCTCTAAACGCCGTTATACATTGGTGCAGCCCAGCACCTCTTCGAGGGAGGTGACGCCGAGCCTGACCTTGTGGAGGCCGGACTGGCGCAAATTCCTCACCCCCTCGCGCTCCGCCTGCTTTGCGAGTTCCAGGGCGCTGCCGTCGGCCAGGATGATGCGCTGGATGTCCTCGCTGATCGGCATGACCTGGTAGATGCCGACGCGGCCCTTGTAGCCGTTGTTGCACGCCGAGCAGCCCACCGGCCGGTAGGGGGTCCAGGTTCCGTCGACTTCGTCGTCCGTGTATCCCGCCTCGAGCAGCGTTTCGTGCGGGATGTCGGCCGGCGCCTTGCAATTGGGGCACAGGCGCCGCGCCAGCCGCTGGGCGGTGATCAGGATCACGCTGGACGCGATGTTGAAGGGCTGGATGCCCATGTTGCGCATGCGCGTGAGGGTGGTGGGCGCGTCGTTGGTGTGCAGGGTGGACATGACCAGGTGGCCGGTCTGCGCCGCCTTGATCGCGATGTCGGCGGTTTCCAGGTCCCGGATTTCGCCGACCATGATGACGTCCGGGTCCTGGCGCAGGAACGACTTCAGCGCCGCCGCGAATGTCAGGCCGGCCTTTTCGTTGACGTTGACCTGGTTGATGCCCGGCATGTTGATTTCGGACGGGTCCTCGGCGGTGGAGATGTTCACGCCCGGCTTGTTCAGCAGGTTCAGGCAGGTGTAGAGCGACACCGTCTTGCCCGAGCCGGTGGGGCCCGTGACCAGCACCATGCCGTAGGGCCGGCCCACCGCCTCCATCAACCGGGCCTTCTCCTCCGGCTCGTAGCCCAGCGCGTCGATGCCCAGCCTGGCGCTGCTGGGGTCCAGGATACGGATCACGATCTTCTCGCCGAACAGCGTGGGCAGCGTGCTGACGCGAAAGTCGATCACGCGGTCCGGGCCGATCTTGAGCTTCATCTTGCCGTCTTGCGGCACGCGCTTTTCCGAAATGTCCATGCGCGAGATGACCTTGATGCGCGAGGCCAGCTTGTCCTTGATCGCCACCGGCGGCGAAGCAATCTCGCGCAATTCACCGTCGATGCGGAACCGCACGCGGTAGTTGGCCTCATAAGGCTCGAAATGCAGGTCGGAAGCACGCATGCTGAACGCGTCCAGCAGCATCTTGTGCAGGAACTTGACGACCGGCGCGTCCTCGACTTCCGACGAGGCCGCCTCGCTGTCCTCGCCGGACGCGGACGCCTCGATGGAGGATTCGTCGAACTCGAATTCCTCGCCGATGATGTTGTCCATCGTCTCGGTGGCGGTGACCGCTCCGGCCTCCACCATCTTGGACAGCTTGTCGTATTCGGCGATGATCCAGTCCACCCCCATCTGGGTCGCGAACTTGATCTTCTCGCCCGCCTGCTGGTCCGATGGATCCGCCGTTGCGACGATCAGGCGGTTGTTGCGCTTGCTCAGCACCACCACCCGGAAGTCCTGGCAGATCTTGGCGTCCAGCAGGTTCTTGGGCAGCCGCTGCAGGTCGATGGCAGCCAGGTCGAGCAAAGGCGCGCCGAAGGCCGTCGACATGGTGTGGGCCAGGTCCGACGCGGAAACCGCGCCGGAGCCGGTCAGCTCCGCGATGAAGCTGTTCCGGTTGGCCTGCGCCTTGCGGGAAATCTCCTCGGCGGACTTTTGTCCCAGCTTGCCGGCCGAAATGAGCGCCCGCGCCAACCCCGGCAATGCCGTGGAGGTGGCTTCTGCAGCAATGGGATCGACAGCGGCCATCAGCGAAAAATGTACTCCGTGAACACGGGCCTCGAACGCTTGTAAGAGGTACCCTCACTGATCATCGCTGATTGCCATGGTGCTGTAAATCGCTCGCGTGGTAACGGCGGCACGGTCGTTGGCAAGACGTCACGGGGGAAAATACTGGTCGGGGTGAGAGGATTCGAACCTCCGGCCTCTACGTCCCGAACGTAGCGCTCTACCAGGCTAAGCTACACCCCGTTTGCCTGCATTCGCCGGCAGCCTGAGAAAAATCAGTTGCGGCGCTGCAGCAGTTGAGCCGCCAATTGTAGCAAACCCTGGCTGTAGGTGTTGTCCGGAAGCTGTCTCGCGGCCTCCACGGCGCGGCCGGCTTCCGCGGCGGCCGCCGCGCGCGTGACTTCCAGCGCCCCCGTTTCCTTCACGATCGCGATGATGCGGTCCAACTCCGCCACGCCTCCCGTTTCGATGGCGTGGCGAATGAGATCGCGCTGGGGTGCGCTTCCGCGCTGCATCGCCGCGATCAGCGGCAGCGTGGCCTTGCCTTCACGCAGGTCGTCCCCGAGGTTCTTGCCCATCTCGCCGGCCTTGCCGTCGTAATCCAGGACATCATCGATGACCTGGAACGCCGTCCCGAGCGCCTGGCCGTAGTCGGCGCAGGCCTGCTCCATTGCCGGCGATGCCTGCGCCAGCACCGCGCCCAGGCGGGCACTGGCCTCGAACAGCTTGGCCGTCTTGGAACGGATCACCCGCAGGTAGGCGGCCTCGTCCAGCGCCGCGTCGTGCATGTTCATCAGCTGCAGCACCTCGCCCTCGGCAATCACGTTGGTCGCGTCCGCCAGGATCTCCATGATGCGCATCTGCCCCGCGTCGAGCATCATCTGGAAGGCGCGCGAATACAGGAAATCGCCGACCAGCACGCTGGCCGGGTTGCCGAAGCTCTCGTTGGCCGTGGGCCGTCCACGTCTGAGCGTCGAATCGTCGACCACGTCGTCGTGCAGCAGCGTTGCGGTGTGGATGAATTCGACGACGGCGGCCAGGGTGAACCGGTGCGCGCCGCCGTAACCGAGCGCCCGCGCAACGAGCAGCAGCAGTGCTGGACGCAGGCGCTTGCCGCCGGCGGAAATAATGTAACGGGATACTTCGCCGACCAGCGGCACGCCCGATTCGAGCCTGCGGGCGATCACCGCGTCGACTTCGAGCATGTCGTCGGCGATCAGCGAAAGGACGGAGGTGCTGGTGGAGGAGGATGTCAAGGCAAAAGCGGGGAAAGTTGGCCGATTATAGAAAGCGCTTGTTGGTGCCGGCCGGCCGATTCCCCGACCATTGTGAGTAACCACAAACTATGCTATAGTTTTGGGCTCTGCAGAAATCCATTCTCAGAGCTGGTTCGCGTCGCGAGGCGCGAACGTCTAAATCAAGAGGTCAACATGTACGCGGTCATAAAAACCGGGGGCAAGCAGTATCGCGTTGCTTCCGGCGAAAAAATCAAAGTAGAACAGATTGCTGCGGACGTAGGCCAGGAAATCGTGATCGACCAGGTTCTGGCCGTCGGAAACGGCAGCGAGATCAAGGTCGGCACCCCCCTGGTGTCCGGCGCGACTGTGAAAGCCACCGTGGTGGCGCACGGCAAGCACGACAAGGTTCGCATCTTCAAGATGCGCCGTCGCAAGCACTATCAGAAACGCCAGGGGCATCGCCAGCAGTTCACCGAGCTGCAAATCGGCGACATCGCCGGCTAGGCAGGAGCAGCGGAAATGGCACAGAAAAAAGGCGGCGGCTCTACGCGAAACGGGCGGGACTCCCAGCCCAAGATGCTCGGCGTGAAGGCATTCGGCGGCGAACTGATCAGCGCCGGCTCCATCATCGTGCGCCAGCGCGGCACCCGGTTCCATGCGGGCACCAATGTCGGCCTGGGCAAGGACCATACGCTGTTCGCGCTGGTGGACGGGCACGTGAAGTTCGCCACGAAGGGCGCTCTCAACAAGCAGACCGTGAGCGTGGTCCCGGCGTAAGGCATCAGGCTTCACGCCAAGAGCCTGCGCCAGGGCGCGCGCTCTTGCCGAAAGCCCTGCGGTCACTCGCAGGGCTTTTTTGTTGGTGGTTACTAGAATCGAGCAGTCATGAAATTCGTGGACGAAGCCTTTATCGACGTTGCCGCCGGCGACGGGGGAAACGGCTGCGTCTCGTTCCGCCACGAAAAGTACAAGGAATTCGGTGGCCCGAACGGGGGCGACGGCGGTCGCGGCGGCCACGTCTATGCCCTGGCCGATCCGAACCTCAATACGCTGGTGGACTTCCGCTTCTCGCGCCGTCACGACGCCAAACGCGGCGAACACGGCATGGGATCGGACATGTTCGGCGCGGCCGGGGACGACATCGTCCTGAAAATGCCGGTGGGCACCATCATCAGCGACGCGGAAACCGGTGAGGTGCTGTACGAGCTGCTCAAGCCGGGCGAGATGATCACGATCGCCAAAGGCGGCGACGGTGGCTTCGGCAACATGCGTTTCAAGAGCGCCATCAACCGTGCCCCGCGGCAGAAAACGCCCGGGTGGCCGGGGGAGAAAAAGAACCTCAAGCTCGAACTCAAGGTCCTGGC
Organism: Ramlibacter sp.; assembly: GCA_035559095.1. GTDB lineage: Bacteria > Pseudomonadota > Gammaproteobacteria > Burkholderiales > Burkholderiaceae_C > Ramlibacter. The sequence goes on along the minus strand of DATMBW010000435.1, from coordinate 4,327 downwards.
CGACGTGGGCTTGCTGGGCATGCCCAACGCCGGCAAGTCCACCCTGATCTCGGCGGTCTCGAATGCGCGGCCGCGCATTGCCGACTATCCCTTCACCACCTTGCACCCGAACCTGGGGGTCGTGCGGGTCGGACCGGAGCAGAGTTTCGTCGTCGCCGACCTGCCCGGCCTCATCGAGGGCGCGTCCGAAGGCGCCGGGCTGGGGCACCAGTTCCTGCGGCACCTGGAGCGCACCCGGCTGCTGCTGCATGTCGTGGATCTTGCGCCGTTCGACGGCGCGGACCCGGTGGCGCAGGCCAAGGCCATCGTCGGGGAACTCAGGAAATACGATCAGGCGCTGTACGAAAAGCCGCGCTGGCTGGTCCTGAACAAGCTGGACATGGTGCCCGCGGACGAGCGCCAAGCCCGGGTCAGGGACTTCGTCAAGCGCTTCAAGCACAAGGGCCCGGTGTTCGAAATATCGGCGCTGACGCACGAGGGTTGCGAGACCCTGGTCAAGGCGGCCTACCAGCACATCAAGTCGCAGCAGGTGGCCGAGCAGCCGGCGGTGTACGTTGACCCGCGTTTCGCCGGCGACGTGGCCGAATGATCGGCTGGAATAATGAACCCCATCAACGGACCGGCACGGATTGCCGCCGAATATGACTGCCAGTAAAGGCCCCAGCGTGCTGCGTGACGCCCGCCGTATCGTCGTCAAGGTCGGCTCCAGCCTCGTGACCAACGAGGGCCGGGGCCTGGACGAGGCCGCCATCGGCGAATGGTGCCGCCAGCTGGCCGCGCTGGCGCAGGACGGCCGGGAAGTCATCATGGTTTCAAGCGGTGCGATCGCAGAGGGCATGAAGCGCCTGGGATGGTCCGCACGGCCGCACCAGATCCACGAGCTTCAGGCCGCCGCCGCCGTGGGACAGATGGGGCTGGCGCAGATGTACGAAACCAAGCTGCGGGAAAACGGCATGGGCTCGGCCCAGGTGCTGCTCACGCACGCCGACCTGGCCGACCGCGAACGCTACCTCAACGCGCGCACCACGCTGCTGACACTGCTGCAGCTGCGCGTCGTGCCCGTCATCAACGAGAACGACACGGTGGTCAACGACGAGATCAAGTTCGGCGACAACGACACGCTGGGCGCGCTGGTTGCCAACCTGGTGGAGGCGGACGCACTGGTGATCCTCACGGACCAGAAGGGGCTGTACAGCGCCGACCCGCGCAAGGACGCTTCCGCCGCCTTCGTGCATGAGGGGCGGGCCGGCGACGCCGCCCTGGAAGCCATGGCCGGCGGCGCGGGATCGGCCATGGGCAAGGGTGGAATGATCACCAAGATCCTGGCGGCCAAGCGTGCCGCGGGCTCGGGCGCTTCCACGGTGATCGCCTGGGGCCGCGAACCGGACTGCCTGGTGCGGCTGGCGCGCGGCGAGGCGATCGGGACCTTCCTGGTCGCGCCGACCCAAAAGAACCAGGCCCGCAAGCGCTGGATCGCCGATCACCTTCAGTTGCGCGGCGCGGTGACGGTGGACGAGGGCGCCGCCGCGAAGGTCCGCGCAGAGGGGAAGAGCCTGCTGCCGATCGGCATGACGGCGGTCGAAGGGGAGTTCTCGCGCGGGGACGTGATTGCTGTGCGCGATGAGGCCGGCAGCGAGATCGCGCGGGGCCTGGCCAACTACGCCAGTGCCGAAGCGCGCCTGTTGTGCCGCAAGCCATCGAGTGCCATCGAACGCCTGCTCGGGTACGTGGCCGAGCCCGAGATGATCCACCGCACCAACCTGGTGGTGACGCGCTAGCCGCGCAGAGAACCGGGCCCCGGCTATTGCGGCTGGTTGAACCGGCGGTCGGCCGGCGAGCGCAGGTCGCGCACGATCTGGGAAGCCGAGCGGTTGGGGCTGTGGCCTATGCAAGCCCCGGTGCGCGCGATAACCAGGCTGTGGCTGGCCGCCTGTGCGTTGTGCAGCGGCCGCCAGGCCGAGTCCTTCGCCAGCGTCCAGCCGCTGCCCGCGTTGTGCCGTGCGTACACCTTGAATACGGCGCTGTTGCAGCGAAGGCCTTCATACAAGGCATTCACCGCGCCGGTGGCGCTGGTGGCGACCACGACATAGCGCACGACGCCGTCGCTGCCCAGGGAGACGGAATCGGGGTCGACTGCGAAGCGCAGGGCCGATCGTGGCATTTCCAGCGGGATCAGTCCCTCGAGCCTGAGAGCCGGAGGCGGCGGGGCCTCCGCTTCGCGCCAATCCGCATCGACGGGCGCGAGTTGGGCGAGGGCGGCCGACGACGCCAGGAACAGCGGCCACGCGATGCGGTTAAGGCGCATGCTTGTTTTCCCGAGGCGGCGGGTTGAGCCCGGCCTGCGGGTCGGGTTCGAACGTGGCGCCGGGCGGCAGCTCGAAACCCGCGCCGGGGATCGTGTCCTGGGCACCTTCGTGGCTCTCGTGATCGCGCGAGCGCATCCCGCTGCGCAGGTAGCGGTTGCGGTGGTCGTGCCGCGGCAGGAAGCGCGCCAGCTCGGTCAGCGCCATTTCATAGACGCCGCGCTTGAATTCAACCACCACGTCCAGCGGGACCCAATACTCGTTCCAGCGCCAGGCGTCGAACTCCGGATGGTTGGTGGCGCGCAGGTTCAGGTTCCAGTCCTGGCCCGTGAGCTGCAGCAGGAACCAGATCTGTTTCTGGCCCTTGTAGTGGCCGCGCGCGTCGCGGCGGATGTACCGGTCAGGCACCTCATAGCGCAACCAGTCGCGGGTGCGGGCAATGATGCGCACATGCTCGGGTTTCAACCCGACTTCCTCGTGCAATTCCCGGAACATCGCCTGTTCGGGCGTCTCGCCGCGGTCGATGCCGCCTTGCGGAAATTGCCAGCTGTGCGTGCGTATGCGCTTGCCCCAGAACACCTGGTTTTTCTGGTTGAGCAGGATGATGCCGACGTTGGGCCGAAAGCCGTCCCGGTCAAGCATAATCAAACCCCAATTCTTAAACTGAGTTCATTATGCACGGCGCCATGCGCGCAGGCAAAGGGCTCAGCGGCCAGCCGACCGCACCGATTCCGATGAAAGCATCCCAGTTCTTCATATCCACCCTCAAGGAAGCGCCCGCCGACGCCGAAGTCGTCAGCCACCAGCTCATGACGCGCGCCGGCATGATCAAGAAGCTCGGCGCCGGCATTTACAGCTACATGCCCATGGGCCTGCGCGTGATCCGCAAGGTCGAGGCGATCGTGCGCGAAGAGATGAACCGGGCCGGGGCGGTGGAGCTGCTCATGCCGGTGGTGCAGCCGGCCGAGTACTGGCAGGAAACGGGACGCTGGGAAAAGATGGGCCCCGAGCTGATGCGGGTGAAGGACCGGCACGACCGGGATTTCATCATCCAGCCCACCAGCGAGGAAGTAGTCACCGACATCGCCCGCCAGGAGCTGCGCAGCTACAAGCAGCTGCCCCGCAACCTGTATCACATCCAGACCAAGTTTCGCGATGAGCGCCGGCCGCGGTTCGGCGTCATGCGCAGCCGCGAGTTCATCATGAAGGACGCCTACAGCTTCGACCGCGACGCGGCCGGCGCCAAGGCAAGTTACGAGTCCATGTCGCAGGCCTACCGGCGCATCTTCGATCGCTTCGGCCTGCGCTACCGCGCCGTGGCCGCGGACAGCGGGGCGATCGGCGGCGACCTGAGCGAGGAGTTCCAGGTGATCGCCGCCACCGGCGAGGACGCGATCGTCTATTGCCCGGGCAGCGACTACGCCGCGAACATGGAGAAGGCCGAAGCCCTGGCTCCGCGGCAGCCGCGCCCGGCGGTCGGCCAGCCGCTGGTCAAGACGCCGACGCCGGGCCGCGCCACCTGCCCCGAGGTCGCCGAGCTGCTGAAGGTGCCGCTGGCCACGACGGTGAAGTCGCTCGTGCTGGCGACGGACCAGGTCGGCGAGGACGGCGAGATCACCAGCACACAGGTCTGGCTGCTGCTGGTGCGCGGCGACCACGATATGAACGAAATCAAGGTCGGCAAGGTGCCTGGGCTGGACCGCGGCTTTCGCTTCGCCACCGTGCCCGAGATCGTCGATCACTTCGGCACCAAGCCCGGCTACCTGGGTCCGATCAGCCCCAGAAAGCCCGTCAAGATCGTCGCCGATCGCGATGTCGCCGTCATGGCCGACTGGATCTGCGGCGCCAATGAAGAGGACTTCCACTTCACCGGTGTCAACTGGGGCCGCGACCTGCCCGAGCCCGACGTGGTGGCCGACATCCGCAATGTCGTCGAGGGCGACCCGTCGCCCGACGGCAAGGGACAGCTCGCGATCCAGCGCGGCATCGAGGTCGGCCACGTCTTCCTGCTCGGCTCGTACTAC